>DAOLFI010000029.1:0-11877 GCA_035326385.1 Niabella sp. | reverse complement strand
TACAGCATTTTTTCAAAATGCGGCGCCAGCCATTCGGTATCGGTTGAGTAGCGTGCAAAGCCTCCGCCTAACTGGTCGTAAATACCGCCGTCGATCATTTTATCGAGGCTGAGCAATGCCTGCTGTAGTGCTGATTGAGCAAGGACTTCATTCCTTTTGTGTTCAAGATGATAATATCTTAATAGAAACTGGATGGAAAAACTTTGAGGAAATTTGGGGGCCCTGCCAAAACCGCCCCATTGTTTGTCAGCCTGTTGTAAAAGGTTTTCACATGCAGTGTCTATTTGTTCAATGGAAAATAATTGCGTTGCTGTTGTAATACCAAAATCGTTGGATTGAAACAGGTGCCGTGTTAATCCGTCTGCCTGTTCTTCAATAGCGTCTCTTTTATTCCTGAAAGCATCGGCAACGGCTATCAAAACATCTTTCCACGAAGCCCGGTTCATTACCGCTTGCGGAGGAAAATAAGTGCCTCCATAAAAAGGCTTTTTCTGCGGAGTAAGAAAAACATTAAGCGGCCAGCCACCGCTTCCCGCCATGGCCTGTACGGCATCCATATAAATATGATCCAGGTCGGGCCTTTCTTCACGGTCTATTTTGATATTGATGAAATACCCGTTCATCAACGCTGCAGTATCTTTATCTTCAAAGCTTTCCCGCTCCATTACATGGCACCAATGGCAGGCTGCATAGCCTATGCTTACTAAAATAGGCTTGTCTTCTTCAATTGCTTTTTGCAGGGCTTCCTCACCCCATGGATACCAGTTTACAGGATTATGCGCGTGTTGCAAAAGGTAAGGGCTGGTTTCGTGTATGAGTGCATTAGGCATTGTAAATATTAAATGTAAAATTCAGCATTTAAAATGTAAAACTATAAAGCACTTTTCAATCTACATTCCGTATTGAGCATTTTTAATTTTACATTTTATTTCCCCATCCCCATTTCAGGAATACCGGCAAGGCTTCACCCCAGGTAGGAACATCATGTTTGCCATCCTCCAGCTCAAGATAAAAAATATCTTCGAAACTGTAACCTTTATCGCACAGTTCTTTAATATGATCTAAAGTGTCGTCTATCGAATCAATAATACCATTGTTGTTTCTGTCGCCGCTTTCATCCATGCGGCCACACTCGAAAAAGAATTTCAGTCCCGGAGCATATTTCCCTTTCCGTATTTGCTGTTGCATAATACGATGCTTATTGTCATCGTATTGATCATCGCACTGGTCTATGCTGCGCCACCACAGCGATCCTGAGAATACGCCTACTTTTGAGAATATACCGGGATGGCTCCATACAATATCAAGTGCGCTTAATCCTCCCAGTGAGAAGCCGGCGAAAGCCGTTTCTTTAAATAAGGGAACGTTATATGTTTTCTTGATGAAGGGCAGCAGTTCTTTCACTATGAACTTTGTATATTCCCCTGCTTTGGCGCCCCGGCCTAAGTAATCTTTTTTTCCGGCCACGCCATACTCCTGTTTCCTTTCTGCACCGGCTGTTATGGCTACGCATAATACGGAGCCAATGGCGTTTTGTGCATACAGGCTGCTAAGAATATGCTCCAGTTGCATAACAGGCATATCCTGGCCATCGTTAATTAATAACAGGCTGGTAGCTGCGGGGTCTGAAATTTTTTGAGGTACATAAAGCCTGAGCTCTACTTCTCTTTCAAGGTATTTCGATTTTACATTAATAGTGTCTAAAACCAAATGTTGTTCTTCAGCAGTTTTCATTAAGATCAAAAATAGGAAAATGGAGCACAATTTTTTACATGTAGTTTTTCAGAGTTGCCCGGGCTCACATAAATAATAATGAAATATGTCCGTTATAGCCTGAATTACGGCAGATATAAAAATATTGCTTTATTACAATTATAATTTTTGTTTATATCATATAAAAAAATATATTTGGATAGGAAGCATTTATGAATGACAGGTTTTTGACAATCTTAAATAGCTGCTTAGCATTATTTACCTATAAACAGTTTAACAATGAAAAAAATTGGTATTCTTCATGGAAAGGAAAGGTCGTTTCCTAACGCTTTTGTTGAAAGAGTAAATAGTAAAAATATTGAGGGAATTGTTGCTGAGCCAGTCAAAATTGATAAGGCTTTACAGGGGCAGCCCAGCGGCTATGCTGTTATTATTGACCGTATTTCGCAGGATGTTCCTTTTTACAGAACCTGGCTTAAGAATGCAGCTCTTACGGGCACGGCTGTGATCAATAACCCTTTCTGGTGGAGCGCCGATGATAAATATTTCAATAACTGCTTAATGACGCAGATAGGTGTGCCTGTTCCTAAAACGGCTATCCTTCCCTCCAATGAAATGCCTGATGATACCACTGCCGATTCGTTTGCCAATCTTTCTTATCCTTTGGATTGGCATAGTATTTTTGAGGAAGTAGGTTTTCCGGCCTATATGAAACCTTTTGCCGGCGGCGGCTGGAAGAACGTGTACAAGCTGAATAACATGGAAGAGTTTTATGAAAAGCATAATGAAACGGGTCAGCTGGTAATGCTGCTGCAGGAGGAAATTATTTTTGAGGAATACTATCGTTGTTATTGCATAGGAGGTAAGCATGTACGTATTATGCCCTATGAGCCCCGTAACCCGCATCATCTCCGTTATAAGGCTGATTTTGCCCCTTCAGAAGAAAAGCTGAAAGAAATGACAGATATTGTTCTGAAAATAAATAAATACCTGGGGTACGATTTTAATACCGTGGAGCTGGCTTTGAGAAACGGGGTGCCTTATGCGATAGATTTCTGCAATCCTGCACCTGATGCGGATATAGCAAGTGTTGGGGAAGAAAATTTTGAATGGGTAGTAGAAACTGCCGCAAACTTTGCTATTGAAAAAGCTTTAGCCAATAACGGAGGCGATAACCTTACCTGGGGAGAATATGTAAAGCAGAGTGCCGGTAAGGGTTAAGTTAACAGGTTAAAAAGTTTAATAGCTGGCAAATTATTGGCTCATTGGCAAATTAGCTCATCATCACATTATCACATTAGCAAATTATCACATTAATGTATGGTACTGAATTATAAAGCATTTACACTTGGTGTAGAAGAAGAGTATATGGTGCTCGACCCTGAAACGTATGAGCTTAAAAGCCATGAGCAGAGAATTGTGCATGAAGGGCAAAAGACGATCAAAGATAAGGTGAAGGCTGAAATGCACCAGGCAGTTGTAGAAGTGGGAACCGATATTTGTCAGGATATTGAAGAAGCTTATAAAGATGTGGCTTTGTTACGCAAAACCATTCATAGCATTGCAGGTGATATAGGCCTTACCCTGGGCGCATCGGGTACTCATCCTTTCAGCCATTGGCAAAAACAGCTGATTACCGATCATCAGCGTTATAACGAGATTATTACAGAGCTCCAGGATGCGGCCAGGAGCAACCTCATTTTTGGCCTGCATGTGCATGTAGGAATGGAAAGCCGGGAACTGGCTAACCATATTGCCAACTCAACACGCTATTTTCTGCCTCATATATTTGCATTAAGCACCAATTCTCCTTTCTGGGAAGGACGTACTACAGGTTACAAGTCTTACCGTACCAAGGTTTTTGATAAATTTCCGCGTACGGGCATACCCGATGCGTTTGAAAGTATTGAAGCGTATGACAACTATGTCAAAATGCTTATCAAAACCAATTGCATTGATAATGCTAAAAAGATATGGTGGGACCTGCGGGTGCACCCTTTCTTTAATACAGTAGAGTTCAGGATCTGCGATATACCCATGACGGTTGATGAAACGGTTGCTATTGCGGCCCTGTTTCAGGCTATCTGCGCGCGTATATATATGCTGAGGAGCAAAAACCTGAACTATATTCAATATTCAAGGGCTTTAATTAATGAAAATAAATGGCGGGCCAGCCGCTATGGATTGGATGGAAGATTGATAGATTTTGGTAAAGAAGAGGAAGTGAACACCCGTGCGCTTATTTATGAACTGCTGGATTTTGTGGATCCTGTACTTAACCACCTGGGTAGCAGGGACCGTGTGAATTATGTGCACAAGATGCTGGAGCATGGTACCGGTGCCGACAGGCAGCTCGCTGTATTTGAAGAAACGAAAGACCTCAGCCAGGTAGCGAAATACATCAGCGATAGCTTTTTATCCGGGGTTTAAGGACTTTCCACTATGCATACTTCATAAATAGCGCTGAAAAGATAAACCTTCCCTGTAGTTATTTCAATACAGGTATAACGTTTGGTGCGCTTAGGACCTTTTTTAAAGGTGCGACCGTCTTTAATGCCAAAAATGGCGTTTTCGGGTAATGCTTCTAACAAAACGTACCCGTCTTTTTTTACATTGTATCTGTATAAAACCCTTTGCAGGCTTTCTTCTGAACAGGTAGAAGCACCGGGATTCTGTAAGGTGTTCAGCAGCTCTTTAGCAATATCTGCAGGAAAAATGTTTTTTTCTATAAACTGTGCCAGTATCTGCCCGTAAATATTTTTCCACTCTTTACCGTGGGCCTGAACCTTGTTACCATATTTTTCGTATGTTACCAGGTGGGCCAGCTCGTGTAAAAGTGTAATTAAAAAAGCGTATTTATTCAGGTTGCCATTCACACTAATGCGGTGGTGTCGGGTATCTATGCGGTGCCGGTAATCTCCTAATACTGAGTTCCTGCTTCTGGCGATGGTTAAATGTACCTTGTAGAAATTAAGATAAGCAATAACCGGCTCATAAGTATTATCCGGTAAATATTGAGCCAGCTCCGCCAGTGGTACCTCCTTTTTAGGCATTCTTATTATTTCTTAAAGCTTTTTGTAAAGAAGATACTTCAATTACATTATACAATATGTAAATACCCAGGCAGGCAAATAAAGAGGTTTTATCTACATTCCCGTCGTTAGAATAAATGTAAACAAAGGCAGCAATGCCACAGGCAAAAAGCCTTATAATAAAACCGGTGTAAAAAACACGTACAAATACATGGGGGTTGGGATTGCTGATCGCTTTCAGCCCGTTTCTTATAGTAAAGATCCCGACCAGGAACAATATAATATTAGCTATAAGTAATACATCCGTGTCTACCCCTGCTTTTATCAGCCTGTCTTTAAAAACCAGGAAGAAAGAACTTAAAAGCACAAAAACGAGTATCATCAATTTCAGAGGGCTAAAGCCTTTTTTATTTGCTTCCATTATCCTTATTCTTTTTCCCGGTTTCTTTAATGAGTTTGTAAAATGTTATTCCCAACACCAGCAAAGGTAAGGTTACTGTAAATAAAGGGGCAAGGTTAAACTTTTCATCCAGCCAGATACCGCCATAGACAGCCAGGCCAATCATTACCAATAGCTGTGAAGTAATGCCCAGGTACCTGAGCCATGTACTGTATTTTTTTGTTTCCAAGAATTAATTTGTCTTTATATGGTTCATTTCAGAAAGTCAAAATTAAAGTTCCTGGTTTTAAATTTTAGGAATAAGTTCGCTATTAAAAATGTAGATTTACTGCAATTTTGCTTCCCTATAGTGAAGAATTTTAAACAGCATATTGAATGAAGAAACCGGTAAGAATATTTTGGCGATTATTTTTTATAGGATTGGGATTATTTATTGCCATTCTTTTACTCGCCAATTTTGGCGTTTTTGGTAAAATGCCCTCTTTAGAAGAACTGGAAAATCCCACAATAGCCCAGGCTTCCGAAGTATATGCCAGCGATGGTACCCTGATGGGAAAATATTATCTGCCTTCGGGAAACAGGAGTATTGTTAAGTATAAAGAGATTTCTCCTAATGTGATCAATGCGTTGGTGTCTACAGAGGACAAACGCTTTTATGAGCATTCGGGTATTGATATAAAAGGCACTTTACGGGCCGTTTTTTCCGGGGGCTCGCAGGGTGGGGGCAGTACCATTACCCAGCAGCTGGCCCTGGCTCTTTTCAATAAAAGGGCTACTAACCCCGTGCTGAGAGTGATTCAGAAATTGAAAGAATGGATTATTGCTGTTAAGCTTGAAAGGAATTTTACCAAGGAGGAAATACTGGCACTTTACCTGAATGCCGTTCCCTATCCTGATAATGTTTTTGGTATCAGAAATGCTTCTAAAACTTTTTTCCAGAAAGAGCCCGGTGCATTAAATGTATCTGAGGCGGCTCTTTTAGTAGGCAGTATCAATGGCCCGGGTGTTTATAACCCACGCAGAAATCCGAAAGCTGCCATGGACAGGCGTAATCTTGTTTTAGGCCGAATGGCAGAAAACGGGAAAATTTCTTTCGATGAAGCTTCTGGTCTTCAGGCTAAGGCTCCCGTATTGAATTATAAAAAACCCAGCGAGGACATAGGCTATGCACCTTATTTCCGTGAAGTGTTACGGGATGAGGTTAAAAAGATATTGAAAGATATCTCCAAGCCTGACGGATCTTCTTACAATATTTATAATGATGGTTTAAAAATTTATACAACCATCAACCCGGTAATGCAGCTGTATGCTGAAGATGCCGTGGCACGGCAGGCTCCGCAACTATACCGGAATGTGATCAGGCAGGGCTTTGTTAAAAATGGAAGCGTATGGAACAAAAGGGATAATATACTGGAAGCGGCCATGAAGGCCAGTGAAAGATGGAAAAACCTGGCAGAAGACGGCCTGAGCGATAAAGAGATCAAAGCCACTTTTTTTGAAAAAACCCCAATGAAGGTTTTTGCCTGGAATCCGGAAAGGTCAAAAGATACAATAATGACGCCTTACGATTCCATCAAATATCACAGGCTGTTTACTCAAGCGGGTTTTATGGCAATGGACCCGGTGACAGGCGAAGTGAAAGCATGGGTAGGAGGTATTGGTTTTAAAACGTTTAAATACGATCACGTTAATCTTAATACTAAAAGGCAGGTAGGTTCTACTATAAAACCATTACTTTACGGAGAGGCGGTTGAGGAGCTGGGCTTTACACCCGAAACGCCGGTACAGGATGTGCAGCAAAGTTTTGGTGCAGGCCAGCTGGTACCCGCTACAGGAGGAAGCTGTACCGGTCGTTCTATGACAATGGCATCAGCCCTGGCATGGTCCAGGAACTGCGCTACAGCTTATATTATGAAGCAGGTAGGTGCGCGAAGATTTACTGATTTCCTGCAGCATATAGGCGTTCCTACAAAAGTCGCGGCATACCCGTCCATAGCTTTAGGTTCCTGCGAGCTTTCATTATTTGAAATGATGTGGGCCTATTCTATTTTTGGCGGACGTGGCTTCTCTACCAAACCTTATTTTATAAGCCGTATAGAAGACAGGAATGGTAATGTTATTAAAAGACTGGATTACAGCGTTAACCGCCGGGAAGCCATAAGCGAAGCAGCAGCCTATGTAATGACGCGGATGATGCAGGGGCCGGTAGATATAGGTACCGCTAAGGGCTTGCGTACAAGGCTTGGCGCTGCTGAAATGGCCGGTAAAACAGGTACCACCAATGATAATAGTGATGCCTGGTTTATGGGTTTTGTACCCCAGCTATTAGCAGGTGTATGGGTAGGCAGCGATGACCGTTTTATCCGCAATGAAGGTGCGGGCGGCTTTGGCGGCCAGGCGGCCAGGCCTATCTGGGAGCACTTCTTTAAAAAGGTATATGAAAATAAAGAGCTGGGCATTAATAAAGATGAGCGGTTTATTGAACCTCCTACGCTAAATAATGAAGCGCAAAGCGCTGATGCTTCTTTATATTATACCGATCCGTCTGATCCGGATCCTGTTGCTGCCGGTGAAGATATGGGCGCAGGTACCGAAGAAGAATATATGCAGAACAGCGGTGAATATATTGGGCCTGAGTCTGCTCCTTTGCCAGATGATCCTAATAAAAAGAAACAGCCACCCAAAGATACCGTGGTTAAAAAAGAAAAAGTTGCACCTCCCGAAGAGCCTAAGAAAAAGAAAGGCCTGTTTAAAAAGATTTTTGGCAAAAAGCAAAAGGAAGAGTAATCTGTATTATTGTTAATAGATGCCCATGGTATTTACTTGCCATGGGCTTTTTTTATGGTCGCCTTTATTGTAATTCGAAAAGGTGTTCTTGATCTGGTATGATTCTTGCAACTCTTCCTGTCTTATTTTTTAATTCCGTACAGATTTTCATTTTTTAATGAAATTTAAAAAAGTTTTATCCCATGAAAAAATTATTTTACCCATTTTTATTGGCTGCTTTAACTCTAAGTATATTAAGCTGTTCTAACAATGATACTATAACAGCCAATGAGGTTGTGCAGCAATCGTTTAGTCAGAAATATCCCGATGCTGCCAATGTTAAATGGGAGCAAAAACGCAATCACTATGTTGCAGAATTCAGGTTGTCCCAGCATGAAAAAGAAGCATGGTTTGATATGTCAGGAAACTGGAAACTGACCGAAACGGAAATGCCTTATGCAGATTTACCAGCAGCAATCAAAACTTCGCATGAAGCAGGTGAATACAAGGATTGGAGGGTGGATGATGTAGATTATATTGAACGCGGAAACCAGGAATCTTTTTATGTGCTGGAAGTTGAAAAAGGTGAGCTGGAATATGACCTGTATTACCTTGCTGATGGCAGTTTGATCAAGGCGTTTCCTGATAATGATAATGACAACGATTATCTGCCAAAAGAAATTCCGGCAAAGATCACACAGTTTTTAACAGAGAAATACCCTGGTCATAAAATTGTTGATACAGATACGGACGATGGCCGTATTGAGATAGATTTCATTGACGGCACTTCTAAACGCGATGCCGTGTTTACGCTGGATGGGAATTGGCTCAGGACTTCAACGGATATCCGGTTGAACAATGTGCCCCAGTCTATAAAAAATGTCCTGGCAGCATCTGCCTATGCTTCCTATCGTGTAGATGATGTTGAGTTTGTTGAAACTTCTACCGGAAATTATTATGATTTCGAGCTGGAATCAGGGAATATAGAGGTTGAGGTAAGGATACATGAAAACGGTGAATTAGAAGTTATGCCGGGTTAATAAAGTCTACGTATTAGTGATAATAATTTAAAGGCTGCCTTTACAAGGCAGCTTTTTATTTGAGAAAGCCAAGGGTCAGTACAACCTAAACCCCTGTTCTCAAAAGTGACAAAAAAATATCCAATGATTCACCTGTTAATCCAGTGTTTTTCCGGGAGATTCATCAGCCTGAAGAATGTTCCCCCGTATTTTTGGCAATTGCGTGTTATATTTGCACGATTTTTTTCTTCTACACATTTTATATAATTAATAATATGGCAGATATTTTTGAAAGATTGCTACAGAATTATGGGCCTATTGGTCAGCACCGTGAGAGGGCACATGGATATTTTGCATTTCCCAAGCTGGAAGGGGAAATCGGTAGCCGCATGAAGTTTAGAGGCAACGATGTAATTGTCTGGAGCTTAAATAATTATTTAGGTTTAGCTAATCATCCCGAGATCAGGAAGGCCGATGCTGAAGCCGCTGCTGAATATGGCCTGGCACTGCCTATGGGCGCGCGTATGATGAGTGGTAACAGTAACCTGCACGAACAGCTGGAAGCTGAGCTGGCCGCTTTTGAAGGTAAGGAAGATGCCGTATTATTGAATTTTGGCTACCAGGGAATGGTAAGCATCATTGATGTGCTTTGCAGTCGTCATGATGTTATTGTGTACGATGCTGAAAGTCATGCCTGCATTATAGATGGTCTGCGTTTACACCCCGGCCACCGCTATGTATTTAAGCATAATAACATTGAAGATTTTGAAAAGCAGATGGAACGGGCTTCTGCACTGGTTGAAAGGCAGGGTAAAGGAGGCATACTGGTAATAACTGAAGGAGTATTTGGTATGGCCGGCGATCAGGGTAAGCTTAAAGAAATAGCAGAACTAAAAAGTAAATACAGCTTTAGATTGCTGGTAGATGATGCGCATGGTTTTGGTACACTTGGCGAAACAGGCGCCGGAGCCGGTGAAGCACAGGGCGTTCAGGATAAGATTGACCTGTATTTTTCAACTTTTGCAAAATCAATGGCCTCTATCGGCGCTTTTGTAACGGGCGACAGGAAGATCATTGACTATATACGTTACAATATTCGCAGCCAGATTTTTGCCAAAAGCCTGCCTATGCCTTTAGTGGTAGGAAATTTAAAAAGGCTGGAACTTTTAAAAACAAGGCCTGAGCTTAAAAACAAACTCTGGGAAAACGCGCTTAAACTTCAGGAAGGGTTAAAGGAAAGAGGCTTTGATATTGGCAATACAGATTCAGTAGTAACTCCTATATATATGAAAGGTGGGGTGGAAGAAGCCACAGCAATGGTAATGGACCTTCGTGAAAACTATAAGATATTCTGCTCTATCGTAGTATATCCTGTAATACCGCGTGGGCATATCATTTACAGGCTTATACCTACAGCTGCCCATACTGATGAAGACATACAAACAACTTTGGAAGCATTTACAGCTGTAAAAGAAAAGTTAGACGCCGGGGCTTATAAAACAAACGCCATTCCCGATATGGCAGAGCAAAGAAAATAAAACGGTTTTATAAAAAATTAACCCCTGCAGTGCAGGGGTTAATTTTTTTGTAGTATAGATAATTGATTGCTTTATTTTACTTTGTTCACTGCCACTTCGTTTACAACTTTTTTGCTGTTGCTTACATTGTAAACACTAACAGTTTTACCTTTTACATCAGAAATAGTAAAAGTGAGATCATGTTCGCTGTAAAGGTCAGTATCAAACTGATAGTTACGAACGATTTTAGAGCCGCTTACTTTTTCATTGTAAATGATATTACCTTCATTATCTGAAACAGATACGAAGTAGATATGCTTGGCTTCGTTGTTTAAAGATAACCTGTAAACAGGAAGGTCGTTTACATTACCAACATAGCTGATCTCTGCTTTTTTATCGTCATCATTCCCCGCAAATGCAGGAGCTGTAAATGATGTAGTAAATACAGTTACTAAGGCTAACGCAAAAATTTTAGTTTTAGATAAGTAAGTTTTCATTGTATAAATTTTTATGTGTTTTAAAATTGATTATTGTTTAAAAATGGACGGGCTCATTATTGGGCTGTCCGTTGTGCTTTACTTTGAAGGCGACCCGGTCGTCAAAGTGTTTGCAAATAATACTCCTAATTCGTAGGCAATTTGCTGTGCTTTTAAAAGAATTGTTTTCATAATTGTCTCCTTTTTTAATCTTTAAATTATTTCTCGTCATACGGACTAAAATCGCCGGGCGGCAAACAAAACGAGACAAGCGAAGGTTGGTGTTGAGCTCTTATAATCTATACCGGTATTTTGTATTCGATTATGTATTTGTTGCACAAAGATAGAACGCCCAAAAACCGTTTGCAAACCAATGTTTTCAGCTTTGTAGGAAGCTGAAATTTTCTATTTTTTGTATATATTATTGATAATCAATTATTCATGATAACATATCTTATGATGTCCAAACATTAAAAAACCTGTGCTTTCTGCTACGGTAAACGGGAAGGTGCCTGTGTTTTTCTTAGTTTTTAAGAGTTGCTTATGATCTGTCAGTCCTTTATGTTGTTCAATTAAATAAGACCTGTTCTTTTGCTGGGGGTATTTTTCGTTAGATATGCAAGGAATCCGTGCATAAAAAATACAGCATGTACTTAAAAAATATTATCTTAACGGCCTTAATTGCCTGCTCTTGAAAAGGATAAAAAAGAAAAAACATATAATTTAAAAGATAATGGATATTGCTGTTAGCAGGAGTTTACATCATTTCAAAACAGAGGTTGGAACAAGGTTTCAGCTGTATAATAGTCTCTTTACATCGCTGCCGTTCCATAAAATGGAAAAGACAGGAATTTTACTTTCGCTCTTTTCCAGTAATTGTGAAGAAGGCTATGACAAATCTCATAGTCCGGTTGATATTATAAACAATTTCTTTAATAAGCATACAGGCTTAGT
>DAOLFI010000805.1:0-2366 GCA_035326385.1 Niabella sp. | reverse complement strand
GCCACTTCTATTTTATGATGCTGCTCGTACAAAGGCATTACTGTTTTCATCATACGGAAGGCCACGGCAGGTGAAGGCTCCTCCACATTCAGCACTTCAAACCGGCGGGCAAAAGCTTCATCCCTTTCAATATGTTTCCTGTATTCATCAATAGTTGTAGCGCCGATGATGGTAATGGCACCCCTTGCCAGCTCCGGTTTAAGTAAATTGGCAGCGCCTGCAAAAGGGCCGCTTTTATCCAGTAATACATGTATCTCATCAATAAACAAAACAGCTTTATCAAATTCCTTAATCTCTGTGATAACCGATTTTAACCTTTCCTCAGTTTCTCCTTTATAAGAAGCACCGGCCGCCATGGCACCATTGTTCAGTTCAAAAACCTTTGCATTCTTTAAAAACTCCGGCACTTTTCTTGCGGCTATAGCAAGCGCAAAGCCATCCACCAACGCAGTTTTGCCCACCCCTGGTTCGCCCGTTAATATTACATTGGGCTTGCTCCTGCGACATAAAATCTCTGCCATCATTCTTATTTCCTGCTCACGCCCAATGATTGGATCCAGCTTTGCCTCCAGGGCAAGCTTTGTTTTATCTATACAATATTTCTGCAAGGCCTTTTTTGAAGAAAGATCATTATTCTTTTTCCCCTCAGCATTGTTATCGCTGATATCGCTGAGCAATTGCGCTCCTCCGCTATCCACTTCAGCCAGCTTTATTATCTCTTCCCGCTTTACCGGAAAGGTTTTTAGCTGGTCAAAAGAAAAAACAATACCGGGCGTGCTTATAGATGCTAATACATGCAGGGGCAACACTTCTTCAGCGTTTGTTTTAAGACGGATATTATCTGCATCTTCCAGGATGGTTTCGATGGCATCATCCGCAGGAATTTCAGCTTTAGGAGATCCGCTTTTAGGCAAGGACTCTATCCTTACATCGGCCCAATCTGCCAGGTAGTACATGTCAATATCTGCCTTCATCAATAACGGGTCCAGCTCCACATCATTATGCAGCAATGCCTTTAATAAATGAGGCGCAGCATAAGCGCCGTTCATGTTTTCTTTGGCATACGCTTTTGCAATGCTGATGGCTTTTTTAAGGTTTTCTGATAATTGCATAGTCAGAGGCAGGAACGCTTGTTAAAAGATTTTGTTATTGCTCTTCAGGACTCGTTATCGTTCTTCGGGACTTGTAGTCCCGAGGCTCTATGTTGTAGCCTTTGGCTACTTTTAACTGTAGCCAAAAATCCTGCGAAACAAAATGTTTGGCAGAGCATCAGGCGATCATTAATACAACATTTATGTTTGGCAGGATACTTAAACTATACAGCCCACTCGTTCGCATGGCTGGCATTTCCCATAGCAATTTCCTTGGCGCTAATGGTAAAAGTTTCTGTGATCGGGTTTTCCCCGGCGGCATTGAAATTTTCTTTATAGGAAACCAGGTACCCTTCCTTAAAGCTCAGCTCTTTCATAGTAGCATCGGAGTCTCTCTTTGTAAATGTGATCTTACCGTCCTTTCTCTCAAAATTGTTACACATCCACTCAAAGAATTTGGTGTCTCCTGTTGATTCTACAGTAATGGTGATCTGGCCTCCGCGCGTAACTGATGAAGGCCGGCCGGTAGCGTCTGTTTCCTGCTTTAAAGTGTAAGTAAGGTCAAGGATATTATTTTTGGCGCCTGCCACATCTAATTGTGCTTTAAAAGACATAATTGTACATTTTGATGTTAATAAATAAGTATAAAACAACTAACTAATAAGGGCTATTGTCAGGTTCAATGCCGGAAAACTGTTATATTATTAATCCTGCTCGTATTTTGACATCCATTCTATTCCGTCCGCATCGTCACCTTTCTGACCATCAAGCTTAATCAAAAAAGTTTTTGCGGGGAAATAGGGTTTTAAATGAATATCAAGAAATACCCTGTCTTTCTGTTGCGGATCCTGCTCAAATCTTTTAATAGTAAAGTTTTCAATCAGTTTATTAGGCCCTGTAATGCTATCCAGGAACTTAACAATTTGCCCGTTAAGCTCTTTTCTTGTATTGGCATTGAAATTTTCAAAAGCCCTCCTGTTCAAAAAGTCCATCATTACTTTGGCAACATAATCAAACACCCGAACTACAGAGTAAGTTTGTAAGCCGATATTGTCACCATTAAATAATGTTTTAGCAGAAAAAGCCATTACTTTACCATACTCTTTGGCCATAGGAACAAGGCCCAGTTTTTCAAGACCGGCAATTTCACTTTTTTTCAGGTCGAACCTTACCCCATCCACCTCGTTCATGCTACCATGTTTTTTACCGGCGGTAACCTGTGACATTAAAGTATAAGAGATCTTTCCACCCCGGGACCAAAAGGGCGGTACAAAT
>DAOLFI010000804.1:0-2367 GCA_035326385.1 Niabella sp. | reverse complement strand
ATCAGCAAGATACTTTCCGGCATAATTATAAGCAATGCGCGCGCCAACATGCGCCTCTTTTTGGGGAATCAGCAGGTCTTCCTGCCTTAACTGGCCCACATATCCCAGTAATGTGGCAGACAGCGCATGTTTATTTCCTAAATCCCGGCTATAATCAAAAGAGGCATACACATTGGTTCTGCGTTGAAAATATGCATTGCTTGCGAATTGTGTACCGGTCCTAAGATCAGCTCCCACTTTGGTTAAATAGGAAATAGAATCATCTGCTGTCCAGGTAGGCTCATATACTGCATATGAGTTGGACACACTTTGAATATAGCTGTTAAAAACATCAACGCTCACCGCGCCATTAAAACTGAGGCCCTTTACATACCTGTTCAGATCAATAGCTAATCCCTGCGTGTATTGTAACGTGCGGTCAATATTGGTTGAATAATTCCCGAAGGACTGGTTCCCATATATATTATCGGTGTATAATGTTGTTCCTCCCAGCAGGTAATCCCCGTTTACCCGAAGTGCATTGCGCAGCGTACTGCCGTCGGACACTTCTATATCACTTGTCATTAAGGACAGAGGCAGCAACTGGGAATAACGATAGGGCTGCAATGTTGCCGCAGCATTCCAGAAACCGCCCCTGGGATTTTTATCCGCGTTAAAAACCATGGCAACGCCGATATAAGCTTTAATAAAATCGGTAACATTGATGTCTATATTGCTTCGCACGTTAAACTTATTAGAGCCTGCCGCTGAGGCATCGCCTATTTTGTAAAGCGCTCCGCGATTCACCCATCCGAGATTAGCATAATAACGGGTAGTCTTATTTCCTCCGGAAAATTCTGCAACTACTTTGTTCTGCCTAAGGTAATCTTTCAGGTATTCGCCCGAATAGAGATCTGTATTGGGGTACCTGTAGGGATTTTTTCCGGATGCAAAATTGTCAATGGTTTCCTGCGAAAAAGGGGCTGTCAACCCATCATTGATGGCGGCCTGGTTACGATACCTCATATAGTCTGCCGATCCCAGGTATTCAGGCAGTGCAACCGGTGAAGCAATACCTGTCTCTGCTATCACATTCAGCTTCCGCTTAAAGGCCTCTCCTTTTTTAGTGGTGATCTGCACTATCCCGTTACGTGCCTGCATTCCGTAAAGAACGGAAGCGTTTGCGTCCTTCAGTACTGTAACCTTGTCAATCTCTTCTATATTAATATCTGCAATATCCCGGGGCAGCCCGTCTATAAGGTACAAAGGAGCACCTATTCCTCTCATATTATTGCCCCCCAGCATACCAGGTACCCTCCCGTTCAGAAGACCTGATAAAGTTCTCACATTATCATATTGGAAAATTTCCCTGGCATCCAGGCTATAACTCGCACCTACAGTTTCGCGTTTTTTTATTTCCCCGAAAGGTATCGGAACTTTGTCTCGCTTATCCCTCAGGAACGGAACACGGGTTAAAACAATTTTTCCGGGAACATTTTCTACGGCAACCTGGAAATCCTGAAATCCCCTCTGCTCAATATGCAAAACAGTATTTACCTGTACTTCACAGGAGAAGCTTCCATCTGTACCGGTGGTTGCAATAATACTTCCTCTGTCATTTAAAACATCAATACCTTCCAATGTTTGGCCAGACTGGTCAGTAACGACAGAGGAAACAGTTATTTTCACCGTTTTATCCTGAGCACACGCCAGATAAGGACCAGAAAATAAGAGGCAGATTATAAGCAGTAAAATTTTATATCTTTTATTCATTTTTTGCTATTTAATATTTAACACCTATTCCCATCCCGGATTCTGGTAAAATTCGGGGTACAACGCAGCCTCACCTCTTATAAAAGGAAGCCAGTAATGCTTTCCGGGATCAAACAGGATTTCAGAAATTTTTACCGGGGTGAAATAGGTATGTGCAGCATTATAATCCAAACCGGTTTTGGTTCTGTTTTCGGGCAGATGCGCGATATACCATCTGCGGTAATCAAACCACTGATGAGCTTCCAGGCAGACTTCTACTCCTATTTCATTACGAACCGTATTTCTGAAAACTTCCTTTGATGTTAAAAAACGGGCGTCTACCACAGGAACGCCTGCTCTGGCCCTGACAAAATCGACAGCTTCTTTTGCTGACATTACACCCCCTGGCGACCTCCCCTCCGGCCCGCCATAACCTTCATTGGCCGCTTCGGCATACATCAGGTAAACATGCGCCAGTCGCATATAGGGTACTATAAAAATATAATTCGCATTCCACCTCGCATCTTTGTTATTAGCGCCTTTTCCTAAAAATTTTTTCTGTCCAAATCCCGTAGTAGCGTTGATCCGGTGCCTTCCCCCTGTATAAAACTGGGCATAAGTATCGGCGGGAAAATT
>DAOLFI010000803.1:0-2368 GCA_035326385.1 Niabella sp. | reverse complement strand
TGATAAGGTCTATGCAGAAATGAAAGACCGGCACAGCTTTATTAATAGTTTCTGTAAAGATATTGACAGGCTGCGTATCAATCGTAGCCAGGAGTTGAGAGATGTAAATACGCTTCAAAAATTATACAGGCAATGAAAAAGTGTTTATTGGTTATAGTGGTATTTTTTTCGTGCGTGGCTGGTTCGGTTCCTGTTTTTGCACAGGAAACGGAACTTGCGCAACTGGCTTTGAATATAGAGAAGCTGGCACAGTTCAAGCAAATTCTTTCTGATCTGAAAAAGGGTTATGAAATCCTTACAGGCGGCTATAATACCATTAAAAATATTTCTGAGGGTAATTTCAAACTGCACCAAGTGTTTTTGGATGGGCTGATGGAAGTAAGCCCGGCAGTTAAAAAATATAAGCGTGTCGGCGATATTATAGACTACCAGCTCAGGATGGTAAAAGAATATAAATCGGCTTTTAACCGGTTTAAGCAAAGCAAGCAGTTTACGGATCATGAAATAGGTTATATCGGCAATGTGTACAGCAACCTGATCAGCCGGAGTTTGGAAGACCTGGATGACCTGTCGGTGGTTATTACTGCCGGTAAGCTGCGGATGTCGGATGAAGAAAGGCTGGCGGCTATAGATGATATTTATAAGGAGGTCGCAGACAAGCTCGGGTTCCTGCGGGCTTTCAACAATCAAACACAGGTATTGGCATTGCAGCGGGCTAAAGAATCTAAAGACGTAAAGGTAATGAAGGGGCTGTACGGCAGTCCCTGATCATTTCGGATGGTGTGTGGATGCTATGGATAGTGGAGACTGGTAAAATTTGAAATGAAATGAGGAAAGTTTGGAAAGCTGCGGCTTTGGCCGCGGTAGTGGGCATGTTATTGCCAATAACGACACAGGCACAAACCATCAGTGGATGGGCAGATGAATTGCAAAGCCTGCATAGTGTGCTGGAACAGTTGTATGATGAAATGCTGCCCATGTGCAGCGAACTTATCGGTGTGGGCCGGGGTCTCGCGGGTTTTGCCGCTTTATGGTTTATTGCTGCCAGAGTGTGGGGCCATATATCACGGGCAGAAAGCATCGACTTTTATCCCCTGTTCAAACCTTTTGTGATCGGGTTCGCGATCGCTGTTTTCCCATCTGTAATAGGACTTATTAACGGCGTGATGCAGCCCTTGGCAGACGGTACTAAAGGTATGGTGGAAAAATCTGATGCTGCCGTGGAAGTGCTGCTGAAGCAAAAAGAAGAAGCCGTAAAAAATTCTGATGTGTACCAGATGTATGTTGGCCCTACAGGGGAAGGCGACCGGGATAAATGGTATAAATACACGCACCCTGACGAAAACCCGGAAGATGAAGGTTGGATGGAAAGCATCGGTAATGATATTCGCTTCGCCGCCGCCAAATTTGGTTACAATTTCCGTAATGGTATTAAAGAGGTAATCGCGGAAGTGCTGCAGCTGCTTTTTGCAGCAGCGTCCCTTGCTATTAACACCATGCGCACTTTCAATTTGATCATACTTGCCATTTTAGGGCCGCTTGTTTTCGGATTAAGCGTATTTGACGGGTTCGGCCATACGCTCAAACATTGGCTGGCACGTTATGTCAATGTTTTTTTATGGCTACCCATAGCTAACATCTTCGGGGCTTTGATTGGTAAGATCCAGGAGCAAATGCTGCAAATCGATATCAGCCAGGTAGCTGAAACCGGTGATACATTTTTCAGCCGGACAGATTTGGGTTATATGATCTTTCTCATCATCGGCATCATGGGTTATTTCTCTGTGCCCAATATCGCCAACCAGGTACTATGGGTAGGTGGTGGCGACGCCCTGACCGGCAGGGCCACCGGTGCAGCTATGGCTGCGGGTAGCCTGGCGGGAGGTGTGGCCGGTGGTTTAGCCGGAGCTGCCGCTGGCAGGGCCTTGGAGACCGCTGGCAATATTGCAAAAGCGCCTTACGATATCCATAAGGGATATTCTGGTAAAGATACCGGGTCAGGTTTGGCAGCGGATATAGGAAGCAGTATTGGTAAATCCGGAGCTTATATGTATGATAAACTGAAAGGCGGCAATAAAAAGGAAAAGGAATAAGATATGTTTAGAAAAATGAAAAATATTGATACCGCATTTCGGTATGTGCGTCTGTTCACGATCATTATTGTGACGGGTAGTTTACTGCTCTGCGGTTATATAGTGCATCGCACCAGCGCCACGTTGATTGCAGGCCGCGGCAAAGTATATGTACTGGTAAATGGAAAATTAGTGGAAGCCCTTGCAGAAGACAGGAACCTGCCGGTAGAATTAAGGGATCATATCAGGACCTTCCACACGCTGTTTTTCACTTTATCGCCGGATGAAAAGGCCAT
>DAOLFI010000802.1:0-2371 GCA_035326385.1 Niabella sp. | reverse complement strand
GGAAGAGCAGGGTGGCTACCGGTATTTAGATGTGGCGCCCAGAACAGTTACGGCCAAAGACCACAGGCCCGCTTATGGGAGTGACGGTGATTATTTCAGCAAACCCAATGCAGAAGAAGTAGCTGCTGTGTTAACAGAAATGATGAGCGAATAATGATATCTGCGAGACTTAGCAGTACTAATATTAATAACAATGCCAGGCTTTACGCCTGGCATTTAATTTTATTGCAGATCCGGTAAAATATTAATTTTCTGAACCAGGAACTGTTTTTGTCTTATCTTCTGTTACAAAAACGTCCTCGTTATCGCGCTTCATAAGATATTTTTCGCGAGCCAGTTTTTCAATAATCACGGGATCGGTTTCCAGCTCAGTTTTTACCTTCCGTAGCTCAGATAATTCACGGGTATAATGTTCCTTGCTTTGATTGAGGTTATTCAGCTCTTCTCTCCTTTCCATAGTTGTGATCAGATCATTTTTATCTAAAAACAACATCACTCCCAAAAAACCTACAGAGGCAATTAAATATTTGTTGGTAAGAAAACGGGAAACCCTGCCCAAAGCTTTTCTTTTTTTAGGCGCCTGTTCAATTACGGGTTCCTTTTCAGTAACAAAGTCTACAAATTGCTCCATAAGAAAAGTATTTTACTGTTAACCTCTGCAAAAAATATCCGGCTGTTTACCACAATGCAAATGTACAGTCTGCCATAGCCTGTAAAAGGCTGCACAGCAGCATGCCATTTGCACTGTTACCGGTTACAAAAGTAATGTAACTACTGGCTTATTTACCAAACTTAATTTTTCCTTTCGGATAAATTGCACTATCTCCCAGTTGTTCCTCAATTCTGATCAGCTGGTTGTATTTGGCTATCCTGTCGGTACGGCTTGCAGAACCGGTCTTTATCTGACCGCAGTTTAACGCAACAGCCAGGTCGGCAATGGTTGTGTCTTCAGTTTCACCACTGCGGTGGCTCATAATAGTATTGTAACCGTTGTGCTGCGCTAATGTAACCGCGTTAATGGTCTCGGTTACAGTACCGATCTGGTTTACTTTTACCAAAAGGCCGTTTGCTATATTTTTATCAATACCCTGCTGCAAACGCTCAACATTTGTTACAAACAGGTCATCGCCTACCAACTGGCATTTGCTTCCGATAGCCTGGGTTAATGCAGCCCAGCCTTTCCAGTCATCTTCTGCCATGCCATCTTCGATACTCACGATAGGATATTGTTTTACCCAGCTTTCCCAGTATTTCACCAGCTCATCGCTGCTCATTTGCTTGCCGGAACTTTTATGAAATACATATTTTTTCTTTTTATTGTCCCAAAGCTCACTGTTGGCAGCATCCATAGCAATAGTTATCTGGGAGCCAGGCTTATAACCGGCGGCTGTGATTGCTTCCAGTACTGTTTCGATAGCTTCTTCATTGCTTTGGATATTAGGAGCGAAACCGCCCTCATCACCCACATTTGTGCTGAAGCCTTTTTTCTTCAGAACTGTTTTTAATGCGTGGAATATTTCAACACCCCAGCGAAGACCTTCACTAAAAGTAGAAGCTCCTACGGGCTGGATCATAAATTCCTGGAAATCTATTTTATTATCCGCATGCGCGCCACCATTTAAAATGTTCATCATGGGAATAGGCAATGTTTTGGCATTAGTACCCCCGATGTAACGGTATAAAGGCAGGCCGGCTTCTTCAGCAGCAGCTTTAGCGGCAGCCATACTTACAGCCAGCAAGGCATTGGCGCCCAGCTTTCCTTTATTAGGAGTTCCGTCCAGCTGGATCATTAAATGGTCAATACCAGTCTGATCAGCTACATCATAACCTAATAAAGCCGGGGCAATAATAGTATTTACATTTTTCACTGCTTTCAAAGTGCCTTTCCCAAGGTACTTCTTTTTATCACCATCGCGCAGCTCTACCGCCTCGTGGATTCCGGTGCTTGCGCCGCTTGGTACAGCAGCACGTCCTAAAGCGCCTTCATCGGTAATAACGTCCACTTCTATGGTTGGATTACCGCGGCTATCTAAAATTTGTCTTGCAAAGACTTCGGAGATGTAACTCATGACATATCTGGTTTAAAATGTACTTTTTGAATTTGAGGCGCAATTTACTTAATCCTTTGCGTATCTGATACACAAATATTTGAAAAAGTATGTCACATGTGTGGATAAACACTATAATCATACAGCAATATGACTTATATCAGCTTTCCGGCTGAGGAATAGGACTCAAAAGGCAAGCATAAAAAAGCATGGCTGTGTAAACCATGCTTTATATAATACAACCGCATTATGCACTAAATATTATCATATACGTATATAGGATCAATTACTGTATCCCCGGGTTTAATGTTGACAACCTCTTT
>DAOLFI010000801.1:0-2371 GCA_035326385.1 Niabella sp. | reverse complement strand
ATGTAATAAAGGAGTGTGTAATATGAAATGTAAAGAATTATATATCGATTGACTGCAAAAAGGCAACCAGGCCACAATTCTCTAACTGTTGAATTAAGGAATAAGTAACGATTGTTCGATAGCCAGGTAGCAACTATTTTAATGAAGTGCTGGCGGGTTGTAAGACCTGAATTTATTGCCATGTAAACTGCACTCTGCAGCTATTTGCCAGCCGGTGAATAAGGGATTTTTGTTCTCCTGTTATGCAATCGGTTACAATCCTTATAATTTATAAAAAGCTAAAAATTATATGAATATGAAGATATAGTATGATTAAAAAAGGAGAATGTTACCAGCATTCTCCAAGGATTTTAAACAAAAGTTGTATCTGCAACAACACTTTTTTATTTAAAAAACCAATGTAAAGTTATGCAAAAAAATAGCAATCCTATTGCCGTATTTCCTGGCAAAGGGGTTTTCCAATACCTGCTAATGACGAAACTTGCTATTGTTTTCAGTTTGATTTTTTCTCTTCAGGCCTTTGCAGATAGTATTTCAGCGCAAACCATTAATCTGAATCTCAGGAATGTTCCTATTGAAACCGCTGTTAAAACTATTGAGAAACAGGGCGCCTACAGGTTTGTATATAAAACAGAAATGCTTGTGAGGCAAAAGCCGGTAAGCATTAATGTTGAAAATGCTACGCTAAACGATGTTATGGACAAAATACTCCGTAACACTACGTTATCCTATGAGGTAATTAATAATACGCTTATTGTAATAGTTTCCCGGAATGTAAGCAAAGCTCAGGCTGTTTCAGGAAGCGTTACTGACCAAAATGGTAACCCGTTATCTGGTGTAAGTGTTTTAGAAAAATCTACTTCAAATGGAACTTCCACTAAAAAAGATGGCAGCTTTTCTATTAACGTAAGTTCCCCCGACGCTATATTGGTTTTTTCATTTGTTGGATATGAAACGCAGGAAGTCAGGGTGCTTGGCAGATCTTATATTGATGTGATCCTCGCTGAAAATGTTCAGGATCTTGAAGATGTGATAGTGGTGGGATATGGTCAGCAAAAAAAGGCCAGTGTTGTTGGGTCTATTGTGCAGGTGACAGGCGAAAATCTGCAGCGCACAGGAGGCGTAACCAACCTGGCGCTTGCTCTTACGGGGCAGCTTCCTGGCGTTACTGTAGTACAGGGTTCGGGTGAGCCTGGAAGAGATGATCCTAAAATATTTATCCGGGGAATGGGAACATGGAATAATTCTCAGCCTCTTGTACTGGTAGATGGTGTGGAGCGAAAAATGAGTGATATTGACATGGCTGAAGTAGAAAACGTTTCCGTACTGAAAGACGCATCGGCTACCGCGGTATTTGGTGTAAAAGGTGCCAATGGTGTTATCCTGATCACTACCAAACGGGGCAAGACCGGTAAGCCGCTTGTCAGCTTTGATGCCAACATGAGCACTAAAAAAATAACAAGAGTGCCAGAAAAACTTAACTCCTTTGACCAGTTTGGTTTACGTAACGAAGCGATCGAGTATCAGCTTAATCGTACATCGGCACAGGCCTGGGATGCATATATGCCAGAAAGGATACGTCAGTATTATAAGCGGCCACAGGCCAATGGCCTTCAGTATATTTTTCCTGATGTAGACTGGCAAGATGCACTGGTAAAGCCGTTCCCCTTATCCTATCGTGCCAACGTGAATGTATCTGGTGGAACGGATTTTGCCAAGTATTTTGGTTCGGTTGCTTATACTTTCGATGATGATCTGCTCAGGTCAGACGCAGATCCTCTGAACCGGGGCTATAAATCCCAGAACTCATATGAACGACTTAATTTTCGTACGAATTTAGACCTGAATGTAACCAAAAGCACCGTGTTCTCTGTGAACCTGGCAGGTTTTGTAGCCAACAAAAGGAACGGGAGCCAGGACGGTCAGATCTTTGCTGCGTTTAACTCTACTTCCCCCGACATGTATCCGTTATTGTCTTATGACGGATCTTATGGCTATGATCCTAAGTATCCTAATAACCCGAACCCTTTTATGAGGGCCAACAATGCTGGGGTAGAGTCTAACAGGACAACCAGTGTAACTACCGATTTCAGACTAAAGCAAAAGCTTGATTTTATTACCAAAGGCTTATCTGCAGGCCTGCTTTTTTCTTATGATAATAATTTTAGTACCACCAGCTCCATAGGTGATGGAGGGCAGGTTAGGTCATTATACCTCGATCCGACTATGATAGACGCGATCTATGCTGTGAATGGAAGCTATATAGATGAAAATGGTAAATACTATGTAAAAGATGGTTACCGGTTAGAAGATTACATGCAGGGTTATATATTCAACCAGGCCGGCGATCATGATTATGACTGGTCTAAAG
>DAOLFI010000800.1:0-2375 GCA_035326385.1 Niabella sp. | reverse complement strand
GATATAATCCCAACGTTCATCGTTGACAGCCTGCTCAATGGAAACATTTTCCCTTACTACTCTTGCTCCGTTTTGGCCGATCTTCCTGTATGAATAGACCGTTTTGTTTCCTTTCGCATTATTTAAATGATCTTCCAGCGATGACCCTCCAATATAAAGATTCGCTACAATAAGGTTTTCCCCCGCTGCAGTGGCTATAGGATGCAGATAGGTTTCCAGCGCATCGTCCGAAAAGCTGTTACCGGTCGCCAATATTCTTGTAACATTATCCGGCGCCGCTTCATCTATATTTACGGTGCAGCTTAACTCCTCATTATCTGAAGTAAACTTTACTACGGCCGTACCTTTTCTCAGCGCTCTTACCTGTACAGAGTAACCGCCGGTTTTTGTAACGGTCGCCAGCTGCGAGTCGGAAACAGAGTAGTTAAATTTTCTTGCGAACTTACTTCCGTCTTCCAGGCTGAGATTGATAACAGCTGTTTCTCCTGTCATCAAATTCACTGATTGCTTATCTAATACCACATCCCGGCCTGTAAAATCAGGCACATCTGGAAAGCTTTTTGTTTTCTCGCAGGAGCTAAATACTGTAACAGAAAACAGCAGGAAGAAAAGTCCCGCCAGTGAAACTGACAGCAATCCTTTTCCAAAAAATATTCTTTCAATCTTACTTAGCATAGCTTATACTATTAAATGTTTTAATTAATATCCAGGCGCCTGGACCAGTTTAGGATTGATATCAATCTGACCCTGGGGCACAGGCCATATATACATGCGTTTATTAAAAGTCCTGTCCTTATAACGTGTACGTTTAAAATAAGCATTGGGAAGTGCCGCATTATCGCTGCGGAGATTACCGGTAAAGTTCATGCCATACAACGTTCCATTAAGCGTCTCCTCTCCTATTTTCCAGCGCCGGATATCATTGAAACGGATCCCTTCACAATTAAACTCTATCCTTCGCTCTCTTCTAATGGCTTCGCGCATCTCTACCTGTGAAAGCCCGGTCAACGGAGGAATACCCGCTCTTTCCCGGACAAGGTTCACATATTTTTCAATGTCGGCGTGGCCGGGAGAAGACTCATTCAGTGCTTCGGCATAACCTAAATAAGCCTCGGCCAGCCGGTATAAAATCTGGGGCTGATAATTGTACCGGTTTTCACGGGGGAATACGGAAAGGCTGATGCTTTTGCGTATATTATACCCGTTCTGCGGAGCATCGAAAGACATTCTGGTGTCCCTGCCTCCCTGTACAAACTCTGCTTTACGGTTATCCACGCCCAGCCAGGCCCCATCAAAGATCACCGATACGTAAAAACGGGGTTCCCTGTTGCAATACATATTAAAAGTGTTGGATTGTGTAACGGTACCTATAACAGGACCGCCGCCGGGCCACTTTGTATTGCGCACTTCGTTTACGGTAGAAAATCCGCTTTCAGAATAGCCGGAAGCAGGGTGGGTAATGGGCAAACCGTTTTTCATATAAAACGCGTCTACCAGCTCCTGGGTAACACCCATCCCGCCGTTTCCGCCAATACCTATAGGCAGGTGGTGCCTCAACCAGTTGTCCCAGTCAACGTTATCGGACTTTCCGAAAATGATCTCCCGGTTCCCTTCGGAAAACCTTTTCAACCGCATATTGTAATAAGACATAAAGGGGTCGATAGAACCGTCATCATTATTTTCACGATACAACCGGTAGCCAGCACTTTCAGCTGCATCGATCAGTTCTTTGTGCGCATCGGCAGCCTTTTTCCACTTGTTGGCATCGTAAGGCCCAAACAGGCTCACCCCGTCACTATTCTTCCAGCCTGTCAAATCAGGATTACCATTGAACAGTGGGCTTGCCGCAAACAGCAATGTTCTTGCCCTGATAGCCAGGCACATGATAGAAGTGGCTTTACCCCAATCATTATCAGCTGTTCCATAAATGCCAACGGCATATTCGCGGGGTAATAATGCTGACACCTCTTTCAATTCTTTATCGATCCAGTTCACTATTTCATCGTAAGGGGCTTGCGTGGACAGCAATTCAGACACCGGCGCATCTACCGGTTCAATAACACCGGGCTTGAAGGGGATGGTACCATACATTTCAATCATCAGTGAATAGTAGTATGCTATGAGAAAACGCACCTGGGCTTTCATGATATCTACATCCTGCTGGGTAACTCCGGGCAGGGGTTTTGCATTCTCAAGAAAGATCAGCCCGGACCTTATTCTTTTAGGCAGTTCAGTCCAGTAATTAGGGTTCCAGGGTGATACAGGGCTCCAGTCACCCACTGTATAGGCATACACATTTCTCCAACCAAAGGGCGACCATTCCGCAGGGATAGTCATATCATCGCCCATGATATTAAAGCCCTCGTCTTTAAGAT
>DAOLFI010000799.1:0-2380 GCA_035326385.1 Niabella sp. | reverse complement strand
CATGCCTTTGTTTGTTATTGGACAGGCGAACAGGCAGGATTACTGTTTCTGCTTGTCATACATTATTTATTCTTGTAATAATGGCACAGGTAAGAAAATTGCCATATACCTATTCAGAATCAAAGCTGAAAAAACAATTACATTTGCCGCCGGTATGTACAAACTCCGGGCAACTATAAAAAAGGACTGGCGTATTTTGATCCGCGATAAAGTGGGTCTTACGCTTATGTTTGTAATGCCCATTGTTTTAGCTATAGTTATTACCACTGTTCAGAACAGCACTTTTGAATTGGTGAATGATAAGAAAGTTCCGCTGCTCTTTTTAAATAAGGATAAGGGCGTTGCGGGGAAGGAGCTGGAAGCCGCATTGCAGAACGGGGGCATGTTTACCTTAAAAGAAGTTTTACCGGGTCAGGGAGAGGGAATGCTGAAACAGCGGCTGCAGGATAAAGAAGCCCTGCTGGCGCTGGTAGTGCCGGAGCAATATACAGCCGATGTGCTGGCGAAATCAGAAAATGTTGCCGGACAGGCCTTGCAAATGGTTGCTGTTGCTGCGGATAGTACACAGGCATCGCAAAAAAATACTGTGGCACCGGTAACATTATTCTATCACCCGGTATTGCAGGCCTCTTTCAGGCAGGGGATAGATGGCGCGCTTAACAGTGTATTGCAGATCGTGCAAAGCAAATATATTGTAAGACAATTGTATAGTGCTATCAATGATTCGGCAGAACTGCCGGCAGGTCTGGAACAGCAAATACTTTCCAATCAAACACCTATCCAACAGTTTTCCGTTTCTAAAGACGGAGGCCATGTTATTGTAAATGCCACGCAGCATAATATACCGGCATGGACGGTTTTTGCTATGTTTTTTATTGTGATATCGCTTGGGGCAAGTATTGTAAGAGAAAAGAACAGCGGCAGCTTTATGCGCCTGAAAACCATGCCCACTTCGCTAACGCTGGCTATGATATCCAAACAAATAGCCTATATAACTATTACGGTATTACAGGCGCTGGTCATTTTTTCTATAGGTAAATGGGTGTTCCCGTATATTGGATTGCCAGGTCTTGATTTTCCTAAAGATATGGCCAGCCTGATGTTGGTAATCATTTTGTGTGGCTGGTGTGCAGCAAGCTTTGCTATTATGATAGGGGTATTTGCCAAAACCCAGGAACAGAGCAACGGCATAGGAGCAGTGACCATTGTGCTGTTTGCAGCTATTGGCGGCCTGCTGGTGCCTGCTTTTGCCATGCCGCAATCCATGCAGGGTATTATGCGTATATCGCCCCTGCATTGGTGCCTTGAAGCTTTTTACGGCCTGTTCCTTGAAGGAGGAAAGCTCAAAGACATTTTCGTTATTCTCGTTCCTACTATTGTGATGATCGCGGTTTTCCAGGTAACTGCATATATTGGTATGAAAAAACAGGGGCTGGTATAATGAATTGTATAAAAAACGGTGTACGTAAGAAAAGTCGGAAAGACCGAAGTCAGAAGACCGGGGATTTGAAGAAGTACAAACAGTTCCAGGTTTGCAGTTCCAGTAACCAGCATCTATGAACGATGAACCACACAGTGCAGAAATTCTATACTCGAATAATAGTCAACAATCCCAGCCTGACCGGATGGGCAGGAATGCTCAATTTTCAATATTCATTGGAAATTGGCTATTGTAAAAAATGCCAACTTATTTTAAGCACACGCTTTTCTACAGCTTTAAACACTAAATGCTCAAACTTTACCCCTGTCATTTCTCAACTGTCAACTTATATCGTCCATTGGTCGTGCACCACGCCTACGAGGTAATATTTCCCGCCGGTTTCTTTAAATACTAACCGAACGGATTTCCAGTCTATACCGCCATATTTTTTTGTGCCGGAAGAATGGCTTTCAGTAAAGTCGCAGCCTTCATACTTGGATCTAAGGTTATTTACAGAGTTGCCGGTTTGAATAAAATCGTTAATATCAAATTTCTGGGGGCTTACAAAATTGGCATCATAAACAAACTTGCTGAAATACTCGGCAGGGGTTAAGAGAATAGGATCGCCGCTGCCGTCATAATTACCCCAGTTCAGCTTTTTATTTTTATTAGTAGTAACCAGCTTTTGAAAGGCTTCACGCGAAAACCTGTTATCCTCAGGCAATATAGTTGCATAAGGAGAAAAACGAACGCCTTCTTCAGGGTGTATGAGCGAATCCAGTCTGGAGTATTGCTTATTCTTAAATAGGGTCAGTACTTCTTTTGTAAGTCCCGTCAGTATGGAGTCTTTACTGGCTTTTAGCTGTACCGAATCAACAGGGGCGGGAGGATTGTTTTGCAAAGAGTCGGCTCTTTCGCCCAGGTTGACATTCAGCGAATCTTCGTTTGACGGAGGCGTAT
>DAOLFI010000798.1:0-2383 GCA_035326385.1 Niabella sp. | reverse complement strand
GACTGAACCAAAATCAGTAGTGCTACCGTTACACCATGGGTCAATCCTGTTCCGATTTCACAATCGGGTCGCAAAAATAAGCAATTCGTTTATTTTGAGCAAAAGCTTTTAAAAAAATATTTACAAAAAGCGTTTCCTGATGAATATCACCTGTTTTATAGGTGGGGTTTGGGATCTAACAGTTAATTTAGCAGCTACTAATTTTTAACGATTTAAAAATCTATAGCAAAATGAAAGTAACCGTAGTAGGAGCCGGCGCAGTTGGAGCTACCTGTGCCGACAATATCGCCCGTAAAGAACTGGCTTCAGAACTGATCTTATTGGATATTAAAGAAGGCGTTGCAGAAGGTAAAGCTATCGATATGATGCAAACAGCCGCTCTGCTGGGCTTCGACACTAAAATAAAAGGTGTTACCAATGATTATGCCGCTACCGAAAATTCTGACGTGGTGGTGATCACTTCCGGCCTGCCCCGTAAGCCCGGAATGACCCGGGAAGAGCTGATTGGCGTAAATGCCGGCATTGTAAAAAGCGTGACCGAAAACATCCTGAAACACTCACCCGATACCATTATTATTGTTGTATCCAATCCTATGGATACAATGAACTATCTTACTTTGAAAACCTCCGGATTACCTAAAAACAGGATCCTGGGAATGGGCGGGGCTTTGGATTCCTCACGCTTCCGCTATTACCTCAGCCAGGAGCTGAAATGTTCTCCGGCCGATCTGAATGCTGTTGTAATTGGGGGTCACGGCGACACTACTATGATCCCTTTGATCAAACATGCTACCTGGGGCAGCACACCGGTTACCAACTTCCTTAGCGAAGAGCAGCAGCAAAAGATTGTTGCTGATACAATGGTTGGCGGCGCTACCCTTACCAAGCTTATTGGCACTTCGGCATGGTATGCACCAGGTGCGGGTACTGCAGCTATGGTGGAAAGCATCCTTCGTGATGAGAAAAAACTCATTTCGTGTGGTGTTTACCTTGAAGGAGAATACGGGCAAAATGATATTTCGCTGGTGGTGCCTGTAACTATTGGCCGTAATGGCTGGGAACAGATCATAGACTTCAAGCTAAACGATGAAGAACAGGCAGCTTTCAACAAAAGCGCTGACGCGGTAAGAACAATGAATGATGTTTTAAAAACCTTATAACAAAACCAATTACCTGTTAAAGGCTGCCCCGAAGCTTTATTTATAAGCTGGGCAGCCTTTATTATTTTATGTAAATTGCATACGGCTGATTAGCCAATAACTTCTAACTACTAAATTATAAACCTTGAAATACTCACTCCTGACAGCTTTATACCTGCTGCTTTCCGCGCATTCGCTGCTGCTTGCCCAAAACAAACTGCAACCGGGTTTTGATGCGAAAGAGTATATATCCCTATTATCTCTTGGCTTTTATGGCAGCAGTATTGCCGACACAACAGAAAGAAAAACCGAAAAAGAGCCGTATCACAGATTGTATACTTCCCCTGAAGTTGGTTTAAAAAACCAATGGTGGCTTTACCTGCGTAACGATAATGTTGCGGTTATATGCATAAGAGGCACCACAGGTGATAATCTGAGCTGGGCTGCTAATTTTTATGCTGCCATGATACCCGCCAACGGAACACTTTTTTTAAACGATTCTACCAGCTTTAAGTATAAACTCTCTGCCGATGACCAGGCAGCTGTACATGTGGGCTGGACCGTGGCAATGGCTTCAATGGCTCCGGATATAGTATCGAAAATTAAAGAGCTATACGCAAAAGGCGTAAAGGATATTTATATTTTAGGGCATAGCCAGGGTGGCGCTATTGCTTTCCTGGTACACTCTTACCTGCATTACCTGCAACAGGACGGGGTACTGCCAAAAGATATACTGTTTAAAACCTATTGCAGCGCCGCACCCAAACCGGGTAATTTATATTATGCTTACGACTTTGAACATATAACCCGTGGTGGCTGGGCGTACACCATAGTAAACCGGCTGGACTGGGTACCCGAAACGCCGTACACCATTCAGCGCATCCAGGATATGAACGACTTAAACCCGCTTATTCACACAAAAGGACTGCTTAAAAAGCAAAAGCTACCGCTAAGGCTGGCAGGAGGCTTTTTATACGGGAAACTAAACCGTAAGCCCAGGAAGGCCCAGAAAGTTTTAACCAAATACCTGGGAAACAAAATGTATAAGATAGCTATAAAAAAAGCCTTACCTCAATTTAAAGAGCCGCAATATATCCCGTCTGATAATTACATGCGCGCGGGCAATCCTGTTGTTTTAATACCCGATGAAGAATACAGGCAACTGTTTAAAGAAACAGAGAACAACTATTTTGGTAGTGTTTAGTTCTTTGTGTAAATAGATTATTAGTAACTGTATAGAGAGT
>DAOLFI010000797.1:0-2384 GCA_035326385.1 Niabella sp. | reverse complement strand
ATTTACCGTTTTTCCGACACCGATAGGTACGGCGATCTGATAAATCTATTGAAGCTAAAAGGCACATCTGCCCCAAAGGTTACCGTTAAAGAAGAAACTACCTTATCTTATCTTTTAATGTACGCCAGTTGGAGAACCTTACCGTTTTTAATACCGGCCGAGGCCATTTTAAACAAGGCGGGCAGCAATGTAAAAGGTTTTGTAAGATACATCCAATCCCCCGATGACCCAATGGTCAAATACGAATCTGTCATCTTAAAAAAATGCTTCCGGTTAATGGAAATTGTAAAAAAACTGCCTGGTAGTATAAAAGATGCTGTTGAACAAAATACGCACCAGGTGGAAGAAGTGCTGCAATTATGGAGAGAGTTATTTCCCGTCATTAAATACCAACCTTTTGTTTTCAAAAGCGAGCATTGGCTCTGGCGGCTGCTGAAAGGGAAACCGAGAAAATCAAGCACCTATCCGGTAAAGATCAGCGATAAGGCACCGGAGGTACAGCTTGAACTTATAGACAAGGGGGAATATTATCGACTACAGCCAAAGATTTTGATTAATGGGGCAGTGTTGGCAAATTATGATCCCTGCCGTTTGTTTGTTTTTAGTAAAGACCAAGTATATCTGATGGGGTCTTTACGGGATGCAGCGATCATTGAGTTATGGAATGAATTAGGTGGGTTCCTAACAATATTTAAAGAGCATTTTGATGAATTTGAAGAACAGTTGCTCTTTAAACTAAGCGATCAATATTTTGTAAAAAACTATTCTGAAAACCATTGATCATGAACGAAGAACTAACCGTTCCCAACGATAAAGTGCTTTACTTGGACGAAAAAGACAAAGCTATTACCGCAAAGGTGGTAGCCGCCATCAACAAAATTGTACAGGCAGATACCATCTTTGTTATGGGCAGAAAAGAAAATGTTACTTATAATATATTTACGGATCAGCGCGTAGCCTGTAGGCAAATATCAGCATGGTGGCTGCTGATACTAATTACGGGAGATAATAAGTACCATAAAGTATTCCAGGATGAGATTGAGAAAAAATGTAGCGACACTGTTCCAGTTAGTTGCATAGTGATGCAAACAACAACTTTCCAACATTGGTTAAACGAAAATTCGACCTTTGCATTCACCGTTTTATTAAAAGCACCTGTTATACATAACCTCAATCCGGAGCTGGAGGCGCTACGGGACAAACATCTTATTGAGACAAGCATCCCAGAAGTTGATAAAAAAGTGTTTAAAAAATGTGCTGATCTGTTCAAAGAGTACATAGCCGGGGCAGAACTTTATACAGTGAGAAAGCATTATAAGCTGGCATTGTTTATGTGTCATCAGGCTACAGAATTATTGGTTACTGCATTCCTGAAATCACAAACCGGATTAGAACTGCATATTCATAATATCAATAACCTTAATAATTACCTCAGTTTTTTAGTGCCTGGTATTGCGGAGGATTTTTGTGGTAAATCGGAATTGGAGCAAGAATCTTTCCGACTGCTTCAGAAGTCCTATTGTGCTGCCAGGTATGACACCGGATTTTCAGTAAAGTATAAGCAATTGGAGATAACAAGGCAAAGACTAACCCAATTAGTGGAAGCATTAATGGCACAATAAATTATGGAAACCAACAAGCACAAGCGAAAACGTTTTGATAAACCCTGGCACTTTTTTAAAAAAGCTGGTAAGCAGCCGTTGCGTGGCTTGTGGGAAGTATTTAGCAATTACGATTTGGACGGCTTGAAGGAGGAACTTGATTGTTGGCTACAATTGGCTTTATGCAACGACCAGAGCGCGTACTATGAAGGCCCGGACAGGGAAGACCTGGTGGATTTCGTTCAGCAGCTGGGAAGGCTTATAGAAGCCTTCCATATCTTGAATGAACAAAAAAACACCAATAGAAAACGTAAACAGTTAAAGGGCATGTCAAAAGCTGCTTTGAAAGTAATTGCCGAAATGAACAATCCAGTTTTAATTACAGCTTCTGAAAAAACATCACCAAAGAATATTATCAACCAATTCTGTGAAAATTTTCGTTGGTCTTATGCTCAAATGGAACTGCTGGATTTATTGGATGCGGTGATCACCTATGATGGACACAAACAGATATACAAAGGCCAATTAGTGCTTTTCTACGAGCATTTACATTATTTGGTACGGCTGGCGTACCGTATTCACAAACGTGAAAATTATTTATAATCTTCTAAACTTAATCGCGATGCTTTATACTCAATTTGTAAGCAGGCCATCAGCAGAAGAACTTTGGCATCTTTTCAAAGAATCAGTAGAAAACCCACAGAAAGCCATTTATCGCTTTTTTGATACCTACGGCCTTGCCAGTTCGTATGAGCGGCTATGGCAAATGCTCCGGCTTACGAT
>DAOLFI010000796.1:0-2386 GCA_035326385.1 Niabella sp. | reverse complement strand
AAACCTATGCGGTTATTGGTTATCCGCTGATGAATACTTTATCGGAGCACGGAACGGTGAACCGTGGTGTTTGCGGACTGGATGATAAAGGAAACCTGGCCAGTGTGGTAGAGCGAATTGGTATTGGTGTGCAGGGCGATAAGGTTAAGGTAGAGGATGGGCTTCAGCCGGATGAGCTTTCAACAGATACGGTTGTGTCTATGAACTTCTGGTGTTTCCATCCCTCGGTATATGAGTTGTATGAGAAGGACTTTAAAGCCTTTATTAAAGAAAGTGTTGCTGTTCCCAAGTCGGAGTTTTTAATTCCTGCGGTGGTAGATAATTTCATCCAGGATGGCGGCGTGGTAAAAGTCATTACCACTTCGGCTCAGTGGTTTGGCGTAACTTACAAGGAAGATGCGCCTGCTGTACAAAAGCAGTTGAACAGTTTAATAGAAAAGGGGGAATACAGCACCAATCTCTGGGGCGTTTAGTATATTTATTTTAGATTATAAAATTACCTTGCAATTGTTTTTGATTGCAAGGTTTTTTTATGACCATAAAAAAAGCGCTACTTTTTAAGTAAGTAGCGCCTATCCGGTTTTGGCTTAATGCTAACACATCAGTTCACTTTCACCATATATATATAATCTTCTATTTTCTTGGTTTGCTGAGGTCTTTTTAACCCTGTGAGAGACGTTTTTGTATTGAGCTTCACATTCTTAAGCGTAGAGTCTGACTTATTTAGCGTCTTCAACTCATTCACCGCATTGAAAATAGTGCGGCTTTGTACAGCAAAAGCCACACCTTGCGCATCTCTTTGCCTGGCATTCAAAATGCCAATTACTTCACCATCACTGTTCAGTACAGGGCTCCCGCTGTTGCCCCTGTCAGCTCTTATATCAATCTGACAGCCTAAAGTATCTCCGTCATATCCCGTTCTTGAACTCAGGTAACCCTGTTTATAAACCAGCTCATCATCTTTGGGATAACCCAGGGTAAATATAGGTTCCGCAAGATCTGCTGATTTTTTAGTGAAACTGTAAGGGATTCCGGGTAAGGATTTAAAATCGGGGTCGTTTATTTTAAGTATGGCTATATCTGTAGCCGGGTTGCTATATACTACCTGGGCCAGGAACTCCTTACCGGCATTATTTTGAACCGCCACATTTTGCGCATTTTCAATTACGTGGTTATTGGTTACCAGGTAACCTTTACCGTCAATCAAAAAACCGGTACCGCTATTGGTATAAGGTATTTCAGGAGTTTTGTTAATATCGTTTTGCTTCAGGTTATTGATTTCCCTGTCCTGTATCTGAGATTTTTGCGCCAGGGTATTAATATCTCTTTTAAGCTTTTCAAACTGGCTGTTAGTGGCCTTAGGGGTTACTGATCCTATAATGCCGCTTACGATCAAAGCTGTAATACCGGCTATTGATGCTGCAATGGCTGCAGTTTTCTTAACACGGTTAAACAGGTACCTTAATTTGCCGCCTTTAGGTTGGGCAGCGTCAATTTTTCCCTGGGCTGAAAGGTTATTGTGTATCTCGTTCAGTGAAAGCTGAAATTTTTGCCATTGATTGAAGCGGTTCATTTTTTGCAGGAACAGGGTATGTTCCACTACCATCTGGTCCACTTCGCTGTCGGTCTTGCGCAGGTTTTCAAAATGAAGGCGCTCGTCAGGATTCATATTTCCCATAATATACCGTTCAACGGCATCTAAAAGGGTAATATTATTTTGCTGCTCATTCATCACTTATTCAGTTTTTTTATATTGAGAAAAGAATATTTTTTTTAAACGCACCAGGCATTTATATTTCTGGGTTTTTGCATTTTCTGCATTAGTATACCCAAAATTTTCTGCTATTTCCTGCATGCTCAGGTTTTTAAAATAAAACGCTTCAAGCAGGCTTTTGCAGGGTTCGCCTAATGTGCCTATAGCTGCATGCATCATGTCAAATTCCGCATCTTTTTGCTCATGCTCCACCATATCATCGTCTACAGCTATTTGTGTCTCGTTCGTGTCATCGAAATCGGCAATATACCGGTTGCTCTTACTAAGCTTTTTTAACCAGAGTCTTCTGGCTACAGCATACAGGTAAGTGCGTATCTGGCAATTTAATTCGAAATTTCCCGATCTCGCCTTATCATACAGAACCATCATTGCTTCCTGGAAAATATCTTTGGCATCATCTGTAGTACCATTATTATTCACTACCAAAGCCTGCACCAGGTTATAGTTCTGGCTATAAATGACTTCCACAGATTTTTTGTCGCTGCGGGCTAATCCTTTCAGTAAACTTATTTCCTCTTCTAATATAGAATCTTTCAACCTGTGATAATTTAATACGGAATTTTAAAAATAGTAACCCTTTTTCAGTCAGAAAAAAATATTTATTTATGGGGT
>DAOLFI010000028.1:0-11990 GCA_035326385.1 Niabella sp. | reverse complement strand
GCGGAATATTTTTAATTAACGGATGAAAAACAATATTGTTCGCCTCAATTCTTTTCCTTGTTCTAGGGTGTGTTGAAAAAATGACAGGGCGTTTATACTTCTCCGCAACAGCATTTAAAGCTTCTGCTAATATTTCAAAATGGTTTTTAATATCTATATTTTCCTCCCGGTGCGCACTTACCACAAAATATTCCTGAGGGTTTACATTTAACGTAGCAAGCACTTTACTATTTTCTATTTCCTGCTCATGTTTTTTTAATACTTCCAGTAATGGCGAGCCTGTAACAAAAACATGATCTTTTCTAAAACCTTCGCTTAGCAAATAACGCCTGCTATGTTCTGTATATGTAAGGTTAATGTCGCTGATATGATCTGAAATTTTACGATTTATTTCTTCCGGTACATTCTGGTCAAAACAACGATTACCAGCTTCCATGTGAAAAATAGGTATCTTCAGTCGCTTGGCGGCAATGGTGCATAAAATGCTATTGGTATCTCCCAATACCAGTAAAGCATCAGGCTTCTCTTTTAAAAATACTTCGTAAGACCTGGCAATTACATTACCGATGGTCTCACCCAGATGAGCCCCTGCTACATTCAAAAAAATATCAGGTTTTCTAAGATTGAGATCGTTGAAAAACACTTCATTCAATTCATAATCATAGTTCTGACCTGTATGTATCAAAATATGATTAAAAAAGATATCACACTTTTTTATGCATTCTGCCAAACGAATAATTTCAGGTCTTGTTCCTATAACGGTTGCTACTTTAAGTTTACTCATATAAAAATGTTATCAGGCCCATTTATACCAAAAATTTTTATCAAATTTATAGTTGTCTTCTGCTGCAGTCTTTATGTCGAAATCGGAGTATACCAGAAGCTTGGAGTTATCTTTCAACGCTCTGATACCATTTGCATATCCTCCGGGAATATGCAGCACCTCATTGTTTTCAGCAAATAAATTATAGGAAATCACAGGAAGGTTCTGAGATGGATTGCTCCAGTTATCAGGTAATACCAAATGAATTTCAAAGCCTCCCTCCACTACAAAAAACCATTTCTGTTCCTTGCGATGCCCCTGCCATGCACGAATAACAGAGGAATCAGGGTGCTCTATTACATACATCCTTTTTATCTCCTGCATATAAAAATCATTCGCATATCTGATTGTACCCCTTTCATCTGTAAAGCTCTCTCCTTTTATTATACCTGGATTTAACTGCATGACTATTAAAGCTTTAAGCAGGATAATGTATTACGTTTTCCTCACCCAGGATATCTTCCCGTATCACAGGCAGTTTTTTCAATAGCTCCTTCATGCCTTCCAGGTCCAGGCGGTGGGTATTATGCGAATGGTATTCCTCAATCTTTGCTATCACTTTTCCTTCCGAAAAATATTGCTCGTAGTTCAGATCTCGCGTGTCAGCAGGAATTCGATAGTAATTACCCATATCTTCAGCCTTCAACATGTCTTCCCGGTTCACAAGCGTTTCATATACTTTCTCTCCATGACGGGTTCCAATTACTTTTATTTCATTTTCTGCTTTGTATAATTCCAGGAGCGCCTGTGCCAGTGTTTGTATAGTAGCGCCGGGGGCTTTTTGTACAAACAAATCGCCCTGTTTCCCGTTTTCAAAAGCATACAACACCAGGTCTACCGCATCTTCGAGGGTCATCATAAAACGGGTCATTTCCGGATCGGTAATAGTCAGCGGTTTATCCGCTTTGATCTGTTCAATAAAAAGCGGTATTACAGATCCTCTTGATGCCATTACATTGCCATAGCGGGTAGCACAAAAAACTGTTTTGCTGTCATCCAGGTTACGGGAGCGGGCCACTGTTACTTTCTCCATTAATGCTTTTGACATACCCATGGCATTAATAGGATAAGCAGCTTTATCGGTGCTCAGTACCACAACCCTTTTTACCTCATATTTTTCGGCAGCGTTCAATACATTGTCGGTGCCCATTACATTTGTTTTAACAGCTTCCAAAGGGAAAAACTCGCAGGACGGGACCTGCTTCAGCGCAGCGGCATGAAAAATATAATCTACGCCGTTTACTACAGTTTCCACACTCGACAGATCGCGTACATCGCCCAGGTAAAACTTGATCTTGGGATTATTATAGCGCTTACGCATATCATCCTGTTTTTTTTCATCGCGGCTGAATATACGTATTTCTTTAAAGTGATCCGAATCCAGGAAACGGTTCATCACGGCGTTGCCAAAAGAGCCGGTGCCGCCGGTAATAAGAAGGGTTTTATTTTGAATTTTCATGTATATGCTCAGGTTATAAGGGTTACTGACTACTCTGACAGGACTGCAAATGTATTATTTTATTACGATTATCAGATACATAGAATAATTCAGCATAGCAACTATTCCATCACTGCGTTTAATACTTTACTGAACCTTTCTTCCGGCAAATCAAACATTTTCAGGCGCTCCAGCCCGTTAGCAATAAGCTGATCTCTAAGTGAACCATTGCTTACCAGCTGTTGAACTTTATTAACTGCATCCTCTGTTGATTCAGGGTTAAAATAAAGAGCTGCATCGCCGCAAATATCCTGCGCAAAAGGTAGATTTGTTGTTAGTATGGGCCTTTGTGTGTACATAGCTTCGGGATAGACAGCAGTAAATGTTTCTAATAATGTAGGAACAAATACAATATCCGACTTTCGATAAATATCGGGACAATATTTTGGATCAATAGCTCCTAAGTTAATTACATTATCAAAATCAGAAAACAAACGTTCATAATCATCTGTTTCAATTGTAATTACCAGTTCAATATCTAATGCTTTTTCTTTTAGTCTTTTTAATACGGCAGGTATCAGCTCAAAGCCCTTGTGGGGATAATAACTGGATATATATAATAACCTTGGTACTTTCTTAGCAGGCGGCAGACCTGGGAAAACTTCGTAATATGTATCTCTGAAAAAGTTACTACAATTATTGGTAGCTACTGTTATATGTTGCAGCGGTTTATTGACGAACTTCGCTAAACGTATTTTACAGTCTTCTGTTTCTGTCCAATACAAAGAGGCTTCCCGCTTTAATAAATATTGATGGATTTTTTTCTTTAGCTTATACTTCCACATTCTCCACTCCTGCCATACTGTAAAGAAATAAGTGTCTTCATACAATAAATACCCGTTGGCAAAGCCCATGATATGTGGTACTTTGGGCTTCCAGTAGCAAGGACCAAATATCGTGATAACACCATCGGGCTTTATCTGCTTTTCTATATTTGATAAAGCAGAGCGGAATTTAAAAATTGCCAAGAGAGTATCTGCAGGATGTATACCTACTGAAAGAATATTGATATTATCAAGACCTTTATAATCATCAGCAGAAATTATATTGGCAGAAGCTCTTCCAAGCACTACGTAAAAGTCTATGCTTTTAACATTAGCTGCTTCCCGTACAAAAGAAGCAGCTACCTGCAAGGCTCCACCTTTTCGAAGATTGGATGTATTAATGATTATCGTTTTCCTCATGTACTTGTCTAACTACCTCTATTGATTTATTTGTAACGATACACCTAATTTGAAGATTAAAATAAACTACTCATTAAACTACTTAGGATTTTGCTATTTTAAATACAATGAATATTGAAATAAGATAACCGACAGTAAATGCAAATGAACTAAGTAAATCACCACGCAAAATAAAAAATATCATACCTAATAATATATAATAAATTACTTTAAAAAGATTATTCGATTTGTTTACTGCACTTCTCCAATACATATTATCCATTTTTGCATTAAAGACAGCAATAGCTAAAGTAAACAAAATGATCCCGAAATATCCAAAATTAATGTACCCTTCTGCGAAATAATTAGCCGAAACATTAGTCCAACTAAAATTAAGGTTTTCACCAAGTTCCGCACCGCTACCTATTGGTTTATTGGGCCAAATTGAACGCGGAACCCAAAATAGAAAAACGCCTAATAGCTGCCTACCCCATGTAACCAGATTCTCAAATACGATTAATGCAAAATTCTGATAGCTATCAAAATTTCCGGTATTAAACATGTCGGTATTGAGTCCAATTGTTGTTTCAGAATTTTCTGAAAAGTGTCTGAAGCTATCTAAAAAGGGGAATACGACCAACAAACCTAAAATTAAAATAAGTGAAAAAACATTTTTTTTTCTGAAAAATGAAATCAATATCAGGAAAAAGGGTATATACATTGCAGCGGCGGCAAATCTTGGCATACCCAAAGGAGAGCAGGTAATAAGAGCTAAAACAAGAAGAAGAATATATGCAATTATATTTTTTGTTTTTGTCGATATAAAATATAACATACTTATAAACGAGACAGGTCGTATGATTTGATTGACTATCAACATCATAGTAGATGATTCAACATCTTCAACCTGCTCTTTAAACTCACCGCCTCTTATAAGCATACTAAACATACTAAAATTGTTAATATAAAATATAATGCTAAAGGAAATAAGTGATAGAGTTATAAGGATCAGAATCTGTCTTAATTTTAATTTTCTATTTAAAGTTAATCGCTCAATAAAGGCAATGTTCTTATCAGTAAGTTTTAGTCGTGTAAATATGGTATAAAAAAATTGATATAAAAATAGAATACTTATAATTAGTAAGTTCATAAAGAAATATTCATCTTCGTCCAACAGCCTGGCTCCAAAAAAAGTAGACCGGCTATGAAACTGCAGGATTGGTGCAAAACCCAAAAAGAACAAACTAAATAAATATAACATTTTATGAAGTGAGAACGGGCGATTGGAATTAGAGAAAATACATACTATAGAAAATATCTGTATAAAAACGCTGGTTAAATATACTTTCAGGGAAAAATATAAGCTGTTGTTATCAAAAGATAAAACTAAACAAAGAACAGAAAAGACTACAATAAATATTTTATTCATTTGATAGACCTTGAGTTGAATTCACTAACCTAATTACTATTTCTTGATAGATAAAAAATAAAGTAGTCTTTGGGTAATACTCGTATGGATAACCTATTTTGACCAATTTTGATTAATTGCCCCCTTCCTGTTATTTGTTTAATTGTATATTTACTCAAATCTATTCTATTAAAGTTGATGACATTTTCTCCGCTATTATTATGAACGTTAGAAACTAAACAAAGATATTCATTTTGATTATTTATGTAACCGCTAATCATCATATTACTATTAGTACTCTTCCAAAAGGGGTTATTTGCAGCATAATAAGGAATAAATTCAGCCTGTTCATAACCAGGGAAGCTGCTTAGGGCCTTTCGGATCTCGTCCCACACTATAACAGCGCTAAAAATGGGCCACGCACTTATGTCGTGTTGAATTAAAATTGATGCAAGATGACGGGTTGGCCCTGAAACCATGTAATTTTCTTTATTGAACACGGGCAGAAAGATCCCTGATAAGCCAAACGGCTTCCCCGAAAACTCAGATTGAAAAGCAATTAGATTCGTCATCTTTAAATAGTCATCGTCTACACGTGCAACATCCTGGCGAAACTGTTCCCCATCTACATAAGCATCTCCAAATGCCAAAATTGGTGGAAGTATTTGTGCTGACGAATGAAGAATAACAAGTTTGTCCGCTCCCTGGTATTTGACCATCTTGTAAAATCGCTCCTGTAATTTTCTGCTTGTCATAATCGGGTAGTAAGGGATTTTTTTTCTTGTTCCTTCAAATGACTTGACTATCTTACTTTTGTTAATGTCTACAATCATCGCATTATCTAAATAGTAACCATCTAACTTAGTGTTTCTCAAAAATTGATTACTTTTCCATACAATGAAATCCTGATACGCCTGATCTGTAATATTAATTCGCGCAAACGCGCCGGTATAGGCCTTGACATCTGACCCTATATCAGGCTGTGCATCTATACTCCAGCGAGATCTAAATTTTATTGCTTCCCCGGAGGCATCGGATAAATAAGTCAGGCAGTTATATACCAAGGCTTTTTTCCCACGATTTTTTATATCGAGCACATGTTTATTAAAAGCCGTTAAATTAGAGGGTTCCGGGTATCCAAAATGTTTTAGCTGGTATGCCTTCCCTGCATCTGGCCAAATGACATCTACAGTAGAAGTTGGAGATCCCGATAGTATCAGATTTCTTTTTTGATTTGATAAGGGTTTTACTGGAGTTGCTTGTAATCCAAATTCGAAAGACCATGTATTAGAATTCAGCTGATTGGCTTTTGTAAGATTCAATATCGAAGCAGCAACCTGACTTTGCTTACTTCCCGAAAAGGTTATTGCATCTATACTCTCATAATTTGTCCAATTGTTAGGAGATTCGGCAAACCAAAATAATCCCTTTTCTATATCTCCAATCCAAAAATAAGGAACATATTGGGTCTGATCTGTTGCAGGAAATGCTTCTGTCAACCACCACTGTTTATTACTGGGAGTAGGGGATTTCCATCTATGCATAATGTCTGTATAATCTTTCTTCATTGGTATTTTAAGTGATATCGCTTCATTCAACGAAGCCGTACCACTTAATTCAATTCGATAAAATATCAGGCCGTCATAATAAACAGTAACATTAATTCTGCAATTTATAGGCTTTCCGGCTTTATCAGTTAATCTTGAAGAAAACTCAAAATGGACTTCATTTTTACTCCGTTTAATAATTTTCTTCGACACTGGTTTCCATAAATTATTATCTCCATAATATAGTGAAACTGGCTCCTGAAGAAGCTGGTAATTTATTGCCACAGCCTGACTCAATACTGAAGTATTTGCAAAGTAATAAGTTCTTCCCCAGCATAAGACTTCGTACCCTTTTGAAGTTTCTTTAAATGAAAGTGGTTGCCAGGGATAAGGAGCCTTATCATCGACACCGATCTTATTGTTTAACCAAACTTGGCCATTTAAACTTGTGAAAATAAAGACTGCAAATGATATAAAAATATATTTCATGATATAATAATAACTTGCTTTAATATCGCATAACCTTAACTGTTTGTAACAGCCTCCACATAATTTATATTGGAATGATTTATAAATTTTGCTTCTTATTATGTTAAACAAACTTTATACCCAAAGGTGTTTTATCTTAGGATTTTTCACAAGGAAATGAAGATTTACACATGCCAATACTTAAACAACCAAACGGGAAATCATACGATTAAAAAACTCAATATTAGATAACAAATACTACAATCCAATATTCGAAAGTACATATAGCTTAAAGAAGTTTATACTTTTTAACACCATATACTCTAAAAATAAACAAAAGTGTTTGAGATATCACTACCATCCATGCAATTGTGTAAATAGTAATAGAATTAGTGAAGTACAAAAATAGTAATCCTAATATATGTGTACAGGATGCAACAACAACCGTTCCATTTGTAAAGTTAGAATGTCCCATAGCTGCTAAAAATGGATACCCTAATAATATAGACGGCACTGTAATAAAAGCGGCAAAACCTAATATGCGCAATACCTGTACACTATACAACGAGTCTGTTTTAAAAAGGATGCTTATTACAAAAGGAGCTAATATCAATAAACAAGTAACTATAATAGTATTGACAGAAATTGCTCCAAAAAATATTTTTTTAAAAAACTTCACGTTTTTATTTTTCGACATATAGGGAAAAAGGGTACCAGAAAGCGGATAACATATAGCATTAATGGCCTCATATATTTTTTCAGCAGCTGCATAATACCCAACAGCAGTATTATTCACTGCCAAACCCAGGATAAAAGTGTTACTGGTAGTAAATAATGATAGAGACGCTCTGGAAAGAAAATAAGCTGAACTATCTTTTAAACTCCACCATATCATTTTGATTTTTGGAATAAAAAACTTCATTCCCATTCTAAAATAAACAAAATAGAGACTAATGCAACCAGCAATCAGAAAACCAGCACTATAAAATACTGGTAAAGCAATATAATCTGAAGGACCGTGAACGAAAAAAAATATTGGAATAATACTTATTATCTTAATAGTAATATTGATTATGGTAATATATTTCATTTTTTCGATACCCTGAAAAAACCAAGAGGGAAAGAGTGCGTTTCCCAATACCATACCGTAAAATAACAAAAAAAATGTTTTATCATTACTGAATTTTGGAATAAAAAAAGCAACGCACAGTACTACCAAAAACCCAAGTAGCACAATAAGCATCCCGGCAAATAGCACTGCATTTAAGTATTCATTTACCTTTCGACTATCTTCCCGGTGAATCGAAATATATTTTGTAGCAGATAAAGAAAAGCCGAAATCCGTAAAAATGATAAAATATTGTACAAAGGCATATCCAAAATTAAAAAGGCCATATTTTTCAACTCCTAATACTCTGAACAGATACGGAATAGTTATTATAGGTAATAAAAAATTAATGCCTTGCACCGAAGCGAGCGAGATAAAATTAGTAACTATAGGTGATTTCCGAAGTTTAGAAATATTCATTCAGACAAATTTCATATACTATTACTGCTGAAAAATTTAGGATTCTGTACATTTTTGTTTACCAGGAACATGTTTTTTTCAACTATTTTTTAAAAGCCCTAAATAAATGATGTGTTGTTCTGCTCTCTAATGGTGGCAATTCCATAAAATTACCATACAGTTTTGACAAATAAAGTTTAAAATCCTTAGGCGCATTATACCATTTTTTTTCAAACTCTATTTTTACTATCTCTTCAAATAATTGCCGGGGACAAACCTCCTTCTCTCCATATCCCCATGTAGACATACCCACTTTAGCAGAGGAGTTAAAGTCATACATAATTGCTAATTGAGTAATTTTATTTACAAGGCTTCTGCCGGAAATTATATAGAGCAACGGCTTCGAAATAACAGAAATAAGATTTTTGCTCCACGATCTGCCTTCTCTTGGTTTTACCCCTTTTAAAAACAACAGATTCCGGAAAAATTTTATCCTTTTAATATGTTTTTGCATCAGCCGCTCATCGTCCGGAAACCCGTCCATCGGAAACACATCTATATTAATTCCTATTTCAAATTTGTTAATAAAGTTTTCCTGCAGCACAGTGCTTGTCTCAGCTATTTTAGTAAAAGGGTAATCAAAATTTTTGACCGTTTCATACGAATAAAGCTTCAGCCTATTATTGTTAGGAAAAGTTTTAATAAGCAATTCATAATCCCTCCTGGGCAGCATGATATCAATATCATCGTCCCAGGGTATATACCCCTTATGTCTTACAGCTCCTAAAAGCGTTCCAGATGATAAATAGTAAACTAGATATTGTTGCTCACAAAATTCTGTTACATCATCCAAAATAGATTGCTGAATGGAACGTATTTCAGGCAATGTAAGTTCTGTCATAATATAATTTTTCTGTTATCGTATGGTAGCAAAGCTTAATTAGTAAAAGTTTTCTGAGCAAGAAGATAATCTTCTTCAAAATCTACTTCTATAAATTTAGCTTCACCAATATCAAACGCTTTTACACCTTTCTTATCTTTTATAGCCTCTTCTACAGCAGCTTCCATATAAAAGTCTAATCTGCCTGTTTTAAAAAGTTGCTCTGCAACTTCTTTTATGTAAGGAGTAATATTTTCAGAAAATTTAGCAATACCCAGAAATTCTCCATCTGCACTTTTCTCATCCATGGTCTTATTCACTTCTAATAAATTACCGGCATTATCTAATCTTACTTTCATTTCTTCTTCCCCGCAAATTTTTCTCTTAAAAGGCATAATAATGTCGCCTTCATAAGAAAACAATTTTTCCCAAACTTCAAACCCAACTAATGTATCAGCATGTAAAAACAAAAAATCATCATTGATATAAGGTAACGCCATGTATAGTGATCCCAGAACGTTACAACTATTCCAAAAAGGGTTAAAAATGCATTCAATATGATCACCTTTTACATGCTCTTCTATTTTTTCACTGTTAAACCCTGTAACAATATATATTTTTTCAATCCCCAATTTCTTAAGCACAGCTATGTTATAATCAAGTAGAGTTTGATCACCATTTAATTTTAGTAAAGACTTTGGAGTGTCACTGGTATGATTTCCTAACCGGCTTCCTTTCCCGGCAGCTAATATTACACCTGTCATAATGAATTTTTTAAAATATTTATAATGGTTTGGATTGATTTATAACATGGGTCATTATTCAGGTTGCCTTCCACTTTTTCAGCAATATGCCGGATATCCGTTTCTGTTACTCCATAATCACTTAATCTGTAATTAATATCCAGATCTCTTTTCAATTGTCCGATCTTTTGAGTTAATGCATCTGTACTAAGGCTAAATTCTGAAGCAAGCATTTGATATTTATCGGTAAGAGCAATCTCTTGTAGCCATCCAGCGTATAACATAATTAGCCCCTGAGCATGGCTGGTACCTGTTGCAGGACCTATTACATATTGAATACGATGAGGTAAACATGTTGAACTTAAAGCCAGGTTAATACCCATCATAGTTGCGGCTACTGCCACTTTTGACAAGGATTGTTCATCTTTGTTTACAGCCTGGGGAAGATGAGCAAAAATTGTATTGATAGCTGCAACTGATTGATATTGCACTAAAGGATTGGAAGCCGTGGAAATATAAGTTTCTATTGCATGGGTAAGGCAATCAAAGCCTACTTCGGCAATTAATTTAGGAGAGGCGGTCTTATATAATGCTACATCCAGATAAGCAACTTCAGGTTGTAACTGCGGCCCTCTGATACCTCCTTTAAATTTATTGACGTCATCATATAAAATGGCACCATAAGATAACTCAGCACCTGTTCCTGCTGTAGTGGGTACAGCAAAAACAGGTATTTTTTGAAGAGGAGCCTTTTTGTGTTTGTAAAACAGTTCTGCCACACTGGCGTCCTGCCATCCTAATGATATAGCTTTTGAAGAATCAATCACAGATCCCCCTCCTATACCAATAATAAGATCTGGTTTTTCTATACCCGATATCAGGTTATCAAGAGCCCCTATAGGAGCATCCGGAGAGATATGTCCATAGATTGTTACATTACTATTTTCAGATGAAAGCTTGTCCATAAATTCCTGTACTACAGGGTTCTTTATTACTGACGGGCTGCTGAGAACAAGCACACTTTTCGGATTACGTTTCTCTATCTCCATGGTAAGAGCAGACAAATTTCCAATTATTATCTTTCCGCTTAATTGATAAGAACTCATAAATTTTTTACTATTTCGTTTTCATGATTTATTTGCTGATCTAAAAGTTGTTTATGAGTATCATATACAGGGGCAAGCCTTTTATTTACATCTTTATATAAATTGAAATAAGCATCATATATTCGGTGTCGCTTTTCCGAAGGATAAATAGTTTTCCTAACTTTTACAACTTTCTTTAGAGCTTCTTCCAGTGATGCAAAAGTTTTTGTAGCCAGGGCCAGTAAAATGTATGCCCCTACAGAAGTGCTCTCAAAATTGTCAATTACGTGCACCGGCTTATTGATAACATCGGCCTTTATCATATTTATTGTATCAAACCTGGCCAGTCCGCCACTTACAGAAATAGAATTGACAGTAAGTCCCGAATTTTCGATCAGTTCAGTTAAGTCCCTTGTTATATAAGCAGTAGCTTCAAATACAGCCCGTGTAAAGTCCTTTATAGTGGAACTCCTGTTAATACCGAAAAAATTTCCGGAAGCATTGGGAGCAACAAAAGGAGCCCGCTCACCTAATAAAAAAGGAAGAAAAATAATGCCTCCGCTGCCTGCTGACGACATCTGAGCAATGTTTTCCATTTGAAAATATACATCGCTGGTATCAGCAGGGAAAAAAGCTTGCTTATACCACTCAATTAAGCCTCCCCCGAGATTGTTGGAAGCTCCTGTCATATATTTTTTCAAAAAATCTAATGGCTGTACCAGCAGGCAGGTGTTATCAGATTTAACCACTTTGTCTGATAAAACCCTTACAGAAGTAACTGTTCCAGAGACATCACATGCGTTAAAATTCTCACCAATACCAGAACCAATAACAGCACATATAGCATCATAAGTAGTTAAAACAAATT
>DAOLFI010000795.1:0-2396 GCA_035326385.1 Niabella sp. | reverse complement strand
GTATTGATGGACAGCATTCCCAGGGCATAATAATCCGTCCAGCAGCCGCTTGCAGAATACACAATAAATATTTTATTCTTATGCTTCAGGAACTGCGGGCCTTCATTTACATTGATCTGTTCCGGCGTTTCTCCTTTTAAATAACCATGCGTTTCCCAATCGTGTTGAGGAGCTGATATTTTAACTCTCTCACTTTCTATGGTCCAGGGATTTTTCATACGCGCAATGTAAATATTTTGCTGTCCGTTCACATCTCCTTCCCAGCCAGACCATACCATATACAATGCTCCCTTATGTTCAACCACGTCCGCGTCAATAGCCCATTTATCAGTAGCATCCGCTACCTTACCTTTAAATACCCACTCCCCTTCCATAGGATCGGGTGATTCATTTTCTATTACGTACATACGATGATTGCGGTTATTGCCATCATCAGCGGCGAAATACATGTACCACTTCCCTTTTATATAATGAATCTGCGGCGCCCATATTTCTTTAGAATAAGCAGTATTTGGCGGGGGAGTCCAAACTGTTTTCCGCTGCGCTGTTTTCAGATCAGCTAAGTTTTTAGTCTTCCATAAAACCAGCCCTGAACCCGTGGTGTGCGTATAGTAATAATAACCATCTTTATAAAAACTATACGGATCGGCGCCGGCTGGCAATAAAGGATTTGTAAATGTTTCAACACTTTTATTCAGCTTATTAGTGCTGCAGCTATTAAAAAATATAAAGGCAATAAAAAACAATATGAACCTCATTTCTCCTGTAGTTTTTATTATTTCTTCAGGAACCTGAACGTAGAGCGTTGTGCCACTATCTTATCAGGTACACCTGCGACTTTCTTAAATTGAATATTTATAATAGCTGTTTTTCTGGGCGACACATCAGTATCGCTGTTATGTACATGAAAAACATAAAACATTGTACCGTTCTTATCCATTAAAATATCACCATGCCCCGGGCCTTTCACGCCTAAATTGTTTCTTGAAATAATAGGGTTATCTTCATATTTCTTCCAGGGGCCCATAGGACTTGCAGCGGTAGCATACCCAATTGCATAATCAGGATTTCTGAAATCATTGGCCGAATAAACCATATAGTAAATCCCTTTATGCTTCAACACGGTAGGCCCTTCTGCTACTTTCCAGGCTACATTTTGCGTATCTTCCCATGGCTGAACAGCATTAATGCTTTCTTTTAAAGTTTCTTTTTTTATAGCGGAAAAGTCATCATTCAGCTCCGCCACGAAAATGCGGTTACCTTCCTGCAAACGCACGTGATAAAGATATATTTTACCCGAGTCAAAAAACAGGAAAGGATCAATCATCCTCGTTGCAGTATCCACAGGTTTCAGCTCTTTTTGTGTGAACGGACCAAGCGGGCTATCGGCTTCTGCAATGGCTATATGCTCATTGGCGGTATAAGCCATATAAAACCTTCCTTTATATTCAAATACCTGCGGTGCCCAGAAACCTTTACTGCCGTAGCTTTCGCCCTTTTTTAAAACAAAGCCGCCGTATTGCCAGCTTTTCTTATCGGCTGAGGTAAATACTATAAAACCGCCATCCCGGTTATGTTCACCTCCGGTACCATATAAATAATAAACGCCTTTATGATAAAATACAGTAGGATCTGCAAGAAAAGGGTTATTACTACCTGCTGCCTGCCCATACAATGCATGAGATGCAAGCATTATCGAAAGCAACAATAAAAATCGGTTATGAACAAAACGTTTCAAACAATGAAGTTATTAGGGTTCTATAATTTACCGGTCATCTTTTTTATAAAATCTGTTTCTTCCTGCTTGTACGGGGTTCCATCTTTCCTGAAAATATCATGAAACCAAAGCGGTGGTTCTGCTGTGTATTTTTTTGTCCAGCTATCCCAGGGATAAATCGTTTGCGACTTACCGTCTACAAAGCCCCAGTTCACCATTGCCACTTTATTTTCTTTAGCCACAGGGAGTGAAGACTGAAAAGTACTTCCGTTAGGACGTGCCATATACTCTGTACAGATCAAAGGTTTATTATACCGTTGCAGCTCTTTTATCTTTTTAGCAAGTGTTACCGAATCGTCATAACAGTGGAAAGAAATGATGTCTGACTCTTCCAGCTGTAATTTCTCTAATGGTTTGAGAGTGCTGTCACTTTCCCAGTTACCGGCCCAAACGCCGGAAGTAAGCGGCTGTACCGGGTTTGCGGCTCTTGCCCATTCAAAGGTTTTCTTCAGCAAAGGCAATACAAGGTCCACTTTATCTGGTGTTTCCACTTTTTCGTAAGAAGGACCGGTCATATTATCAGGCTCATTCCATACGTCCCACATTATAATACGGTCATCATTAGCAAATTTTCCAACAATAGCCTTCACATATTTTTCCATCATTGGGTATTGGGCAG
>DAOLFI010000794.1:0-2397 GCA_035326385.1 Niabella sp. | reverse complement strand
CAGTTCTTGACCAGCCTTGGCGGATCGGCCCATGCCAGCTGGCATTTTGGATATTTTGACCGGCAGCAATATGCATTGGCAATGGATGCCAACTGTGAGATACTGCGCTCGGGAGCAGGTAATATCCCCTGGCTGATGACGGAATTACAAGGAGGTAACAATACTTACAGTGGTGCTAATCCTATGTGCCCTACAGCAGAGGAAATCCTGCAATGGCTATGGCTATCGCTGGCTAACGAAAGCAAAGGAAGCGTATTCTGGTGTCTTAATCCGCGTGGATCGGGCATTGAGGCAGGGGAATGGGCTTTGCTTGATTTTCAGAACCGGCCTACCGACCGTATGGCTGCCATTTCAAAGTTTGTACATACGATCCGGGCATATGATAACTTGTTTTCCCAGGTCAATACCGTGCAGTCGGGGGTCAACCTGCTGTATATCCGGGAAGCCTTATGGGTGGAGAATAAATTGTTGGCACCAGTACCCAACAAAGAGGATATAGAAGCCCGGAACTATGGTGCCTCTATGAAATCGCTGCTGGCTTATCACCAGAGCCTGGCGGGATTGGGTGTGCAGGCGAATGTAAAGGAAATAGGAGAATTTGATTTCGGAATGGAAGATTACGCGGGGATAAGCATTATCCTTGCCAACCAGGTATCGGTACCCTCCCGGTACTGGTCTTTGTTAGAAAGCTTTGTAGCAAAAGGTGGGCATCTTATTGTTGAGGGATTGACGGCTTTTTATGATGAAAATGCCGTATCCCTGATGCGGAATGGTTTTCCTTTCAAAAATTTGTTTGGTGGTGAAATAAGTGAGTTCAGGTTTGTAAATAATAAATTCCTGTTTTCTTTTTTATCCCCGCAATTACAAATGCCTTCTCATGCCTGGCTGGGTTTTATTGATAAAAGCAGCGGTAGCTCGTTAGCCACCTACCACAAAAAAATAACGGCAGTATCTAATACATTTGGTAAGGGGAAAGTTGTCTGGATCCCATCATTACTTGGCCTTGGTGCAAGACAGGAAAATACCTATCGCCGATTAGCCGAATTTGTGCAACAGTACTTGCCTTTAGACAAGGTAATACGATTTTCAGCATTTCATGATCTGGTTCTGATGAAGAATATTCATGCTAATGGTGAATTGATTTCTGTTATTATCAATAAAAATAAAAGTAATCAAACTGTTTCCCTTAAGGGGTTGAAAAATACACGTACCGGTGAGTTGCTTTTTTCAGACAATGGAAAAATAGGCAGAACTATTATTCCACAAGATATCCTGGTAAAGCCCGAAGAAACATTGGTGGTACGATGGAAATAATAACATAGCAATAATCCGTTTAGTAACATGAAAAATATAATCCTTATCCTTTTTCTGGTATCAGGCATGGAGGTATGTGGCCAACGTTTGGAAGTAGTAGCTACGCAAGGTTTCACTGAATTGTCCGACCCTACAGCTGATACACTGTCTGATTGGTCGGGCGTTCCCAAAGGACTGCAGAGCTCATTTGTAACCATAGATAAACGTTTTGCAAAGTCTTTAAAGCCGGAAATAGTTACTGAGAAAAAACAGAAGCTGAGAGGTTGGAAAGGAGAGAAGTTGTCAGCCCAGCTATTGTTATGGACTACGGAGGAGATTTCAAAAGTTCAGGTAAACTTTACAGATTTCAGCAATCCCACGGCAAGGCTATCTAAAGATATTGCACAGGCGCGTTTTGTACGTTATGTTATAACGGATGAGTTTGCACCAGGATGTGAGCGACACGCTAATCCGGATGATTTTCCGCACTCGCTCTCGGCAGATATTCTGGATAATGTAACAGCTTTTGACCTGGAAGCCAAAAAAGTCAGGCCGGTATGGATCTCGATTAAGATACCGGAAGATGTTACTGCCGGCGTATACTCCGGCAAGATATACGTTTCGGGCAAGAGTATACAGACAAGCTCTCTGGATTTGGAATTGGAAATCATTAATCAAACCCTGCCCCAATCTTCGGAGTGGATCTTTCACCTGGACCAGTGGCAAAATCCATCAGCCGTAGCTCGCACAGCGGGTGTGCCTTTGTGGAGCGATGCCCACTTTGAAGCCCTGAAACCAATAATGCAGCTGCTTGCTTCAGCAGGACAGAAAGTCATCACTACTACCTTGAATAAAGACCCCTGGAACGCGCAGACTTATGACGCTTTTGAGGACATGATCATCTGGACAAAAAACGAAGAGGGTGGCTGGAGCTACGATTATACCATCTTCGACCGCTGGGTGAGCTTTATGATGAGCCTGGGTATAAAAGAAATGATTAACTGTTATTCGATCATTCCCTGGAACTATGAAGTTCATTACAGGGATGGCCGTGCCGGTAAAATGGTCAATGTTGTAGCCAAACCTGGTACACCTACTTTTGAA
>DAOLFI010000793.1:0-2397 GCA_035326385.1 Niabella sp. | reverse complement strand
GCAGATGGTACCGGTATTGTTCCGATATATTCGGAACTCACTTGTACTGTAGAATATATCCCGGCAGGCAAAAGTTATCTCTTAAAAACAGCGTATCAAATAAAAAATTATGAAAAAAATATATATCGCACTCTCTGCAGTTTTACTCTCCGCAGCGGTATTTGCGCAAACCATAGACAGGAGCCAAAAGCCTAAAGCAGGTCCCGCTCCGGTTATTAAAATAGCGGATCCTGCAAAATTTGTTTTACCTAATGGCATGACAGTGCTGGTTGTAGAAAATCATAAGCTGCCTAAAGTATCTGCCAGCCTTAGTACCAATCGGGGTATTATCCTTGAAGGCGATAAAGCAGGCGTTATGGGCCTTATGGGTAGTATGCTGAACGAAGGCACTACATCCCTTACCAAAGAAGAGTTTGATGAAAAAGTAGAAATGATGGGTGCCACAGTTTCTTTAAGTTCAGGTGGTGGTTATGTTTCCGCGCTCAACCGTTATTTTGAACCCGGCCTGATGTTAATGGCTGATGCTTTAAGAAATCCCGCATTCCACCAGGAGCACTTCGATAAACTGAAATCACAGGAAATTACAGGCCTGAAAGCCCAGGAGAAAAATGCAAAGGCCATCTCATCGCGTATGATAAGGGCGCTCTCTTATGGTAAGAATACGGCCAGCGGCGAGTTCCAAACTATTCAGACAACCGAAGCTATTACATTAGATGATATAAAAAGCGCTTACCAGCAATACCTGAGCCCGGCCAGCAGCATTCTTACTTTTGTAGGAGACATTACCCCGGCCAAAGCTAAAGAGCTGGCTACAAAAGCATTTGGTACATGGACCGGCAAAAAGCTGGTAATTGCCAAAGATGTACCGGTTGCCAATCCTGAAAAAACGGAGATCGACCTGATTGATGTTCCCTCAGCAGTGCAAAGTGAAATAACAGTGGCCAACCTGATCAATAATCCGTATAGCAACCCCGATCATCATGCGCTGGTACTGGCTAACCATATTTTAGGCGGAGGTGCAGAAAGCAAGCTGTTCATGAACCTGCGCGAAAAGCATGGGTTTACTTATGGCAGCTACAGCGATGTAGGGGCCGACCGTTATCAGACCATGTTCAGCGCCGGTGCATCTGTTCGTAATGATAAGGTAGATAGCGCTGTCGCAGAAATTATGAATGAGATCAACAATATGCGGGCAGGCAAGATCAATGCTGAAGAGCTGGCTACAGCCAAAGCGGTTTATAACGGCATATTTGCTATGCGCATGGAAAATCCGCAAACCACTGCCAGCTATGCTACTACTATATTAATCCATAACCTGCCTAATGATTTTTACAGGACCTATCTGCAAAAAATAAATGCGGTAACGGTAGCAGATATTAAAAGAGTAGCTGAGAAGTATTTTAATAGTAAGGATACAAGGATCATTGTAGTAGGTAAAGCGGATGTGGTAAAGCCAGGCCTGGAAAAACTGGGTTACCCTGTTAAACTATTTGATGCTTATGCAAATCCGGTAACCGCATCTGTAACACCATCGGCTGCTGCAGATAAGAGCATTACAGCGCAAGGAGTAATTGACAAATACATTACTGCTATCGGCGGTAAAGAAGCTTTATCGAAGGTCAATACCTTAATCTGCGATGTAAGTATGAGTGTAAGCGGACAAACATTGGGCGGCACATGGAAAAACGCCTCACCAAATAAATCACTCATGATATTATCCATGGGAAACATGACCGTTATAAAAAGAGTGTTTAACGGTGCAACCGGCTACAATGAGCAAATGGGGCAAAAGAAAGAACTGGGGGCGGACGAGATCGCAATTGCGGGAGATACCAGGGGTATTATCCCCCAAATGTACTACAATACCGAAGGGTTTAAGCTGGCTGCGCCGGTAGTAGAAAAAGTAAATGGTGAGGATACGTATAAGATTGTGGTAACTAAACCAAGCGGCAATGCAAGCACAGAATACTATTCTGTAAATACAGGGTTGTTGCTGAAAGAATACAGCAAAATAAAAGTTGCAGGGCAGGAAGTGGAGCGGGTTACGGAGTATGGCAATTACACTGCTGTTAATGGCATAAAACTGCCCGGAACCATGGCTCAGTCTGCAATGGGCCAGGGCTTTGAGCTCACCCTGAGCAATTATAAGATCAATGAAGGCGTGAATGATAAGGATTTTGAGTAAGCGCCAATGATTGAAATGTTTTTAAAAGCGTACCGGAAGGTGCGCTTTTTTATGCTATGTGCCTTGTTCTCTTAGTTCATAATGCTTTTATGAACGGGAATTTTTTTATTTAACCCGCTCTTTTGTAAAATTGACCTGTCGGGCCTACTTCCAAAGCGGTTCGCTCTGCCAGTTATTCAGAAATCCGAGTTTGTAAATCGGAATATTCGGAT
>DAOLFI010000792.1:0-2399 GCA_035326385.1 Niabella sp. | reverse complement strand
AAGCCAGCACAGCCGTCTGGTTACCGTTCATCAGCACCCATTCGCCCTTTGTTTTTAATACCTATACCCACACGGTCAGCATCAGGATCGGTTCCCAGTAGGATATCGGCATCCAGCTCCTTCGCCTTTTGCAAACCAATGCTCATGGTCTCTTTCTCTTCCGGGTTAGGATAAGATACCGTAGGAAAATTGCCGTCAGGAGTTTTTTGTTCCTCTACAATGTGTACATTTTTAAACCCGAATCTTTCCAGCACCTGCGGCACCAATGTAATACCCGTTCCATGAATGGGCGTATAAACAATTTTAAGGTCGCTGTGCTTTTCAATCACTTCGGGGTACACGCTTAGCCCTTTCACCATTTCGATATACTTTTCATCTATATCTTTTCCTATAATGGTAATATTTGCTTCTCCCCCGCTCCACTTTACATCATCTACAGAGTGTATCTTTTCAACTTCGCGGATCACATTTTTATCATGAGGTGGAACCAACTGCCCACCATCATTCCAGTAAGCCTTGTAACCGTTATATTCTTTAGGATTATGTGAGGCGGTACACACCACACCACCCTGGCAGCCCAGGGTTCTTATAGCAAAAGAAAGCTCCGGCGTAGGGCGGAGGCTTTCAAATAAAAATACCTTAATATCATTGGCAGCAAAAACATTGGCAGTAGTTTCTGCAAAAAAGCGGCTGTTATTGCGGCTATCATGGGCAATAGCTACTTTCACCTCGCCATCGGTAGACTGCTTTAAATAATTAGCATACCCCTGTGTAGCCATACCCACCGTGTATTTGTTCATACGATTGGTGCCCACACCCATGATACCCCGGAGGCCTCCCGTTCCAAATTCCAGATTCTGATAAAAAGAATCAGCAAGCTCGTTTGGGTTGTCAGATTGTAATGTTCTGATCTCGTTTTTAGTATTTTCATCATAATTGCCCAGCAACCATTGATCTACTTTTTGTTGAATTGTACTATCCATAAAAGTTTGTTTAGGTGCTGAAGATACTAATGTTACACCTTAATGCAAAGTAAAGATTTATTCATTTTCAGGAGGCTGGTACAGAGGCAAACGCATCTTAAATTCAAGTCCAAAGCCAATAATATCACCCTTTCAGGGTTTAACTAAAGTGATGTGCTTTTTTATAATCATTTCACCTCTTTCAGGGTTTGCAAATAACCGGACAATTAAGCCTGAAAGCCTGCCGGACGGACAGGGCTGACAGGATTATAAAATAAGAGTAACCATGTTAAAAAACTCCGAAGGAGTGACATAAAACATAAGAACCCGCAAAATCAGATGCGTTTTCCCTGGGCTGGCAGCGGTTACAGCTCATCAATTACTTCCTTAAACAATTGAAAAGAATGCTCCTTTTTTTGCTGATCAAAGATCTGAGTAGCTATCATTATTTCCTGTATGCCTGTGGTTTCCAAAAATCCCGAAAGATTGCGGGCAATGGTATTTTTATCGCCCATAAAAGAATTAGCAAGCATTTGTTTTACACCGTATTCCTGCTCCGGGGTCCAGAGATACCGCAGTTCCTCCGGATCAAAAGGTGGTTGTAATGGCGCCCGTGAATTGGTAAAAATACCCATGAACATTTTGTATAAAGAAGTGGAAAGAAAGGCTGCTTCTTCATTTGTTTCCGCTGCAATTACATTTACACAGGCCATTGCATAAGGTTGCTGCAATATATCTGACGGTTGAAAATACTCCCTGTAAATAGAAAGCGCCTGCATTAACTGCGCCGGGGCAAAATGTGCCGTAAAAGCATAGGGCAATCCTAACTGTGCTGCCAGGTAAGCGCTGTCTGTGCTTGAGCCCAGTATCCAAAGAGGTACTTCCACCCCTTCGCCCGGCAAAGCCCTGACTTTAGCGCCGGCATTTTCAGGACTGAAATAAGTTTGAAGCTGTTTAATATGTGCCCTGAAATCATACGGTGCATTAACAGGGCTATTTCGAATGGTCATAGCTGTTAAACCATCTGTACCGGGTGCACGGCCTAAGCCCAGATCAATTCTACCGGGATATAACGAGCCCAAGGTGCCAAACTGCTCTGCAATAATTAACGGGGAATGATTGGGTAACATAATACCCCCGGAGCCTATACGGATGGTAGTGGTACCTCCTGCCACATAGCCAATTAAAACAGATGTTGCTGCACTGGCCACGCTTTCCATATTATGATGTTCGGAAAACCAGTAACGCGTATAGCCCTGGCCTTCTGCAAAGCGGGCTGTTTGTAAGCTTCTTGCAAAAGTTTGCTGCAGGGTATCATCCTGGGAAACCGTTGCCAGGTCTAATACCGAATATTTTATATTACCCCGTACGGAATGAGTCATAAATGTATTATTAAGCGGCTGTCTTTGCCTTCAGCCTTTCGATTTTCTTAGCCTG
>DAOLFI010000791.1:0-2400 GCA_035326385.1 Niabella sp. | reverse complement strand
TCCCATATTTTATTGCCGCCTAAATAAACCCTTAACCTTTGCTGTTGACGCCATATCTGTACTTTCACCTGGTTATTAACGGTACTGAATGAGGACAGCGACTTGATCCTGTTGAAAGCCGCTTTTTCTCCGTTTTCCCAGATCTCGTACTCACTATATCCCTTTTTTATCCCACCTTCTTCCTGCGGGTGCAGCATCAGCAATACACCGTTGCGCTTGTCTTTCCCCCTTTTTTCTTTGTTCTTTCCCCAGATAAAAAAATCTTTTTTGCTTTTCATATCAGCCATTATTAACCACAGCGGGTAATCGTAATACGAAAATGAGGACGGAACAAACAGATCAAACTCCAGCGTAAAATTTACAGGCAACTGTTTTATCGTTTCCAGTACAAATGTGCCGGGTGTGGAAAGCTCCAGCCATTTTATCTCCGATCCGGAAAGAGTTACTACTTTCCCCGAAGCATCGGTATTCCATCCGGCAGGAAAATCACCCTTTACATCGCGTGCAAAATCTTCAAGCACCAGCACTTTGTTACCGGGTTCAAAATCGGATTGAGCGTTTATTGTGGTACTGGTAACCTCAACCTGGGTGTTGCTGCGCTCACTGCTTTTCCCGCCATTGGGACTTTTATCTTTTTTTCCTTTTAATACACCATCTATAGCTTCATCGGTTTTTTGGGCGCTTTCTCTTTCCACTCTTCGCTCAACCGTTCTTTCTGCAGACTTCACTGCCCGGTCACCCAGTTTTTTCAGGAATTGTCCATGAATATCACTGAAACAAAACAATAAGGTCAAAAAAAGAACCCCCTTTCCCTCAGATAAAATTTTCATCAATAAATGATTTTGTTTTTGAATAATGCTTTGGCAAATTTTGCTCATCATCTGCTTCTGTTCAATAGCATGATAATGCGTAAGAGCAGAACAATCATTAAATTGCTAACTTTATATCCCGTCATAAAAGCATTTAAACCATAACAACCGGCATGGCCCGATATTTATTATACCTCTGCATTTGTATTCCCTTTTTTGCTGCTGCGCAGGATAGGAGCCAGCCTTATGTGCACCAAAAAATGGAAGAAGCGAAAGACCTGTACTGGAAATCAGATTACAGCAACGCCATAAAAATCCTGGATGAGCTATACGCTCATTCTGTAAAAACACACAACAGATATGGAATAGCAATTGCTTCGATCAGAAAAATTTATTATGAGATAGACGCGGGCAATCTGACCACAGCACCCGATTGGGGGAAGCTGGAAGAGTTGGTAAACAAAAATACCGCTCACCGCAATTACCTGAACATGGAATTGCTACGGGTCAAAGGAATATACTACAGTATACTAAAAGATGGTTTGCCCACTGCCTTACGGTATTTTGAAGAAGGTATTGAGCAGGCCGGAATCTCTCCTAAAAAGTCGTTCATCTTAGGCGAACTGTATTATAATTATGCCCAGGCCTTAGACAAAAAAAGTGACCGGGTTACAGCGGCGAAGTATTTTTGGAAGGCTATACATACTTTTGAAGCACTCCACCATGATCAGGAGCTGGAACCTGTGTACGGAGATCTGGCCAACTGTTATTTCCTGATGGGCGAGAAGGAAAAAGGTATTGAAATGGCCAAAAAAAACATCAGCCTCAGCAAAGCCAACGGCAACTATGAAAATCTGGGCATTTTACTGGGTAACCTGGCACGCATGTACCAGCTTTCGGGAGTTATAGACTCTGCACTGCAATATTTTGAAGAATCCTTTCTCTACACCAATCAATCCTTCAGAAAAGAAAACAGGTTTGTGGCGCTGGCAGACATGGCATTTTTGTATCACTCCAAAAAAGACAGGCCCCATGCTTTAAAATACATGGAGGAAGCCATAACATTGGGCAGGGAAATGAAAAGAAGTGAGCTTCATCGATATATAAGAGTAGCCGCTATGTTTGCAGGATATACCGGTAATGAAAAACTGATGCAGCAATATTATGATGAAAGTCATGCCATGGCCCTTGCTGCCCGTGATAAAGACGGCTTGAGGGACTGGAACGGTTCACTGGCACATTACTATGCAGCCGTTAAAAAAGACACTTCAAAAGCTTATCCCTACCTTACCGCATTTCATGCTTATAAAGATTCCATCATCAACGAAAAATCGAAAAAAGATTTTCATGAGCTGGAAGTATTATATGAAACAGAAAAGAAACAGGCAGCAATAGAACAGTTAGCCACGCGTGAAAAAATACAGCAATTAGAAATTGAAAAAAAGAATGCTTTACTGAAAGGCAATCTTGTTGAAGCGGCTCAAAAAGAAAAAGAGATCCAGCTGCTCACACAGGATAAAATCATCAACAATTTAAAGATAGAGCAACAGGCCAAATCGCTTAGCCTGAGCAATGCAACCGTAAAAAGCCT
>DAOLFI010000027.1:0-12040 GCA_035326385.1 Niabella sp. | reverse complement strand
GGGCTGTATCGCTGTTGCCTGCCGTAGCGCGGGATCGTAATATGCCTGCTTCCTTGAAATGCTTCCCGTCTGCTGATATCTCTATCACAAACCGATCGTTATTTACTTCTGTAAGACTGGTAAAATTTACCAGTAAGTTATTATTTTTTATTGCGGCCGTAATGCCTCCAAAGGTTACGGGCAGCGCGGGGTCTGTAGCCAGTTTTACTATCCAGGCATCAAAATTGCCATGGTTACCGGTTACATCATCACCATTGCCGCCTGAGTATCCTGCTACAATATAGCCGCCATCTGAAGCAGGTTGAATGGAATACGCCCAATCGATGGCGCCACTACCCAATGATTTTTGCCATTGCATGTCGCCATCGCTATTTAATTTTACCACCCAGTAATCACCCGAGCCATGATTGCCCGTTACATCTCCGTCAATGGAAAGAGATATGCCGGCTACAATATAACCGTTGGCAACCGACTGTACGGATTGGGCTATGTCCTGCCCGCTGCCGCCAAGGGCTTTCTGCCACTCTATATCCCCGCTATTGTTTAGCTTTACTACCCAGTAATCGTCGGCACCGTGGTTACCGCTTACATCGCCACCGGTGGACTGTGAATAGCCTGCCACAATATAGCCGTCCGCAACGGGAAGTACGGAATGGGCCTGGTCGTGGCCGCTGCCGCCGAGGCATTTCTGCCACTCTATATTCCCATTATTGTTTAGCTTTACCACCCAGTAATCACCTGAGCCGTGGTTACCGGTCACATCGCCATCGTTAGACCAGGTATAGCCGGCTACGATATAGCCGCCGTCCGCAACCGGTTGTACGGAATAGGCATATTCATCGCTGGAACCCCCTAATGATTTTTGCCATTCGATATTTCCCGTGTTATTTAATTTCACTATCCAGTAATCCCTGCTGTTGTGATTACCGGTTACATCACCGTCATTGGACCAGGAAAATCCGGCTACAATATAGCCGCCATCCGCAACAGGCTGTACGGAATAAGCCTCGTCGTAAATACTGCCGCCGAGGCATTTCTGCCATTCAATATCCCCTGCATTATCTAATTTCACTACCCAGTAATCGCTGACACCGTGGTTGCCGGTTACATCGCCATCATTAGACCAGGTATAGCCCGCCACGATATACCCGCTGCCCACAACAGGCTGTATGGAATGTGCCTGGTCGTGGCCGCTGCCGCCCAATGCTTTCTGCCATTGTATGAAGCCTGTATTATCCAGTTTTACCACCCAATAATCCTGACCTCCGTGATGGCCGGAAACATCGCCATCGTTGGATGCAGTGTACCCGGCTACAATATAGCCGCCATCCGGGGTGGGCTGTACATCGTGCGCTTGCTCCACACCAGAGCCCCCGAGCGATTTCTGCCATTGAATAGCGGGCTGGGCAACAGCCTTTGTATTGAAAAGGCTGAAAGCTATTGTCAGTAAGATGCCTGCGCTTAATAGTTGTTTCATATTTTTTGTTTAAGGTTCAACGTTTAACAAGTACAAATCTCAACCGATAAAAAAGGTTGAAAAAACCAATGCTGGGATATGGTTTACCTTTTTTTATTCAGCAATTGCTTTACAAAAGCAATGAACCTGTACGCGTCTTCAAACGTAGACACATAGCCAAAGGAAATGCGTACAGCGCCCCGGCGTTTGCCAATGCATGCTATCAGATCGAAATAATCTTTGCTGCCGCTTTTTGCGAAATATTTTTTCAGCTCCGTTTCTTCAAGCGCATGGTTGGTCTCGTCTATGCCTGGGTTACAGAAGCAGCCTGTACGCAGCGATATGTTTTGCCTGTTGGCCATGTCGCCTATTTCAACAAAATCGTACATATCGCCCTCCTGATCGAAGAAGTTCATAGCGATGGTGCCACCACGACCCTGCATGTCTTGCGGACCATAGACTTTTATCAACGGTTTGCCATTATGGTGTTTCAGTGTATGTATCTGTTCCAGTGTCCAGCCCGTAATACAGGTAATCCGTTTACCGATGCTGTCAATACCCACGCTTTCTATATGGCGCAATCCCATTTCTATAGCAGGAATGTCAAGGTAGTTTATAGTTCCGTCCTCGAACATAGCATTGTCCTTCTCATAGTAAAAACTATCGCCCTGTACAGAAACGATGGTAATCGTACCACCGGCAAACCAGGGCCTTCTCAGTTTATCAAACACTTTGCGGCGTACCAGCAAACAGCCCAGGCCGGTAGGGTAACCGAATATTTTATAAAAAGATATGCTGACAAAATCGGGTTTGTACCTGGAAAGGTCCAGTTTGTTTGACGGAACGAAAGCCGCGGCGTCCAGCAATACATCCCATCCTTTCTCCTGTGCGGTGTTGATCCATTCCAAATCGTGCTTCACTCCTGAAACATTCGATTGCGCGGGGAATGCGAACAATTTATTCCTGCCGGGAACCGGCTGGTCAAGGTTTTTCAGCAATGCTTCCCTGTTGATGCGCAGGTCTTCCCTTCGTATGGGGCTATAGTTGAAGCCTGCTCCCTTTTTACGTGCAAATTCCCGGATGCCGTTCACCGAATTATGGTTGTCAAACGTAAGCACCAGGTGATCGCCCTGTTCAAAGGGGTACGATTCGCCCAGCAGCTTTAATGCGCCGCTGGCATTGGCAGTGAATATGCAGATATATTCGTTGCGGTCTGTGTTCAGGTAGCCTAATACATATTCTCTTGCTGATTCCGTTATTTTCGTGGCCCTCATTGAAGTAGGGTTCGAGGAGTGAGGATTGCCGTACAGGTTACCTGCCAGTTGTGCTGCATGTTCTGTTACCTGTTTCTGTGCATATAATCCGCCGCCTGTAAAGTCTATATACACATGACCATCCTGATCGAGATGCGAAAATTCTTTCTCCCTGAGCGCATCTATATGAGCCGTGTCTTTATACATATAATAGCTGCTTAAGAATGCCTGATAGGCGTATCGGAACGGTTTATCAGCAGGCGGTTTATTGCTTTTAAAGAACGACCACATAATAGTTGGATTGAGGGGTTGGTGTTAAAGACAAAGATTGGAGGTGCCTGGCAATTCCTGCAGTTGTATAATGTTTGATTAGAGGGAGATTTACCATTAAAGCAAATCTTAGCGGTGCGTTGGTGCTTAAATTTTTCATTTTGCTGAGGTTTAATGAATACAAATCTCAACCAACAACAGCCGTAAAACAACCCCAATGTTGGGGGACCTATATTATGATTTTTGTGATTAAATAATTTTATGCCTGGATTGAGTACATCACAAAAAAATTGTGTTAGGGTAGCCACAGAAATCAACTAACTCATGGTTCATACAACCAAGGTAAAGAGTTATACCAGCCTTTCATTGATGGCTTTGGAAACGGCGGCGGTAGCGGAGTGCACCTGCAGTTTTTCGTAAATCCCTTTAATATAAGAGCGGATGGTTTCAAAGGTAAGTCCGGTTTGGGCAGCAATCATTTTATAGCTATTACCCTCACACAGGAGCGATAATATGGTTTTTTCTTTTTCGGTGAAATGGTAATCCGTTGCCGGCTGCTGCATAGAGCTGATAACTTTTCTGGCTATTACAGGACTCATGGGAGCTCCCCCTTCCAGCACTTCTCTTACAGCAGCCACTAATCTTTCAGAGATATTTTTTTTGAGCAAGTAACCGGAAGCTCCGGCACAGATAGCATCAAAAACATGCCTGTCGTCATCAAAAACTGTTAGCATGATAATAGCTGCATGGGCGCTGGCTTTTCTTATCATCCTAACCGCTTCAATACCACTAATGCCCGGCATATCAATATCCATGAGCACTACATCCGGTACATGGTTCTTCACAGCAGTTACTACTTCAGCACAGTCTGCATAAACTCCTGACACCACAAATTCTTCTGTAAGCGACAGTAACTCTGCCACACCGTTGCGCAGGGTTTCATTATCTTCAAATATCAATATCTTCTTCAACATAGTTCCGTTTTGCAAGTTTCAACGATATCCGGATAAAAACAACCCCAAAACGGGGGGTATCAGGTTTTACAATGTACTTCAATAGTAACACCTTCATCTTTGGTACACTCCATAGTAAAGCCAGCGCCTATTTGCCGGGCCCTGCTTTCCATGTTGTCGATTCCATTGCCCCGCTTTACAGTTTGCCGGTCAAAACCATGCCCATTGTCCCGGATACGCATCGTTATCCCTCCATCAGTTCCGGTTTCCACTACCACCTGGATGATGCTGCAGCCACTGTATTTGGCCGCATTGTTTACCGCTTCCTTAAAAATAAGAAAAAGAGTTTTACGAGTAAGCGGATTGAGCACCCTGGTATTTGCAGAAGCAGGAACAATGAACTCCGGTTTTATATCCAATGGGTCACAGCGCTCGGCTGCAAAATTTTTCATGCGGGAGATGATATTTTCAAGCCCATCGCTATCGGGGTTGATAGACCATACAATATCGCTCATGCTTTCCATGGTGCGATGCGCCTGCTCACGTATGCTTTCCAGTTTGGCGGCTACCAGTTCCGTGTCATCTTTTTTTATAGAGGCGATACGGCTGCTTACATCAATACTGGATAACGCCGAGCCAATATCATCATGCAGGTCGCTGGCAATCTGCTTGCGGAGGCTTTCCTCTACAAAATATCTTGTGAGCTTTTTGGAACAGGTGTCTGCTATGGCTTGTAATAATTTCAGGTGTCTTTTTTTGTAGAATCCTTTTTTACTATGCTCCGAATCAATAATGCCGAGCAATTTTCCATCAAGAATAATAGGAACCGTAATTTCCGAGTATCGCAGCTCATCATCCAGGATATAGCGCGGGTCTTTGGTGGTATCGGCAATAATTTCCGGTTGCAGAGTGGCTGCCACAGCACCTACAATTCCTTTGCCCAAAGGTATCTCCAGCAAATTGGTAATAACATGGCCTGTAGGATTTTTAGGGCCGAAGGCCGCCTTCTGTACCAGCATTTCCCTGGCATTATCGTAGCCGTATATGACGCAATCCTCAAACCCGAGGCGCGATGCACAGTTCTTGGCAATATCCCAGAACACATCGTCCACAGTATTCTGGTTATATAAAGAAGTGGCAAAATAATTGAGCATCCTTTGCTCTTTTATTTTCCTGTTATACCTGCGTAGCCATAACAGGGTGCCGATGAGCGATACCACCAATATAGAAGCAATAAACCACCACTTAGTCTGCCGGTGGCGCATATTCAGTAGCTCTATCTGGGCCTCTTTTTTTTCGGCTTCGTATTTTTCCTTCAGCTCATTGGCCTTTTCACGCTCCGCATCAAGGTTCAGCGAGTCTAACAATACGGTATTTTTTTGCAGCCAGGTAAACGCATTTTCCCAATTACCCTGTTTTTGATACATAGCGGCCAGCTCCTTTGAAGCATCTGCCATATAATTAGTCATACCCAGCGTATCACTTATAGCATAGCCTCTCAGCAAATAGGTTTCCGCCTCTTCAAACCGGTTCAGCTTTACCAGCGTTTTTCCCACACAAAAAGCTTCATAAGCCATATCGGCTTTATTATTCAGTTTTTCAAAAATATCATACGCCTGCTTGTAATGGCTAAGCGCTTTCGCATTGCGTTCCATGGCCAGGTGCGTTTCTGCAATGTGCTCGTGTAGCATAGCTACCTGGTAAGGAGTGGCATTTTTCTGCCGGGCTATATCCATAGCCTTGCTGAGCAGCACAAAGCTACTGTCGTTGAGCTTCATGTTGCGGTACAGGATACTAATACTGACAGCAGCACTGATATACCTTGTATAATCTCCCAACTTTAAAAAACCCTGCATGGCTTCGCGGAAATAAGCTGCCGATCTGGAATTATCGCCTGCTTCACGGTAAACAATGGCAAGCTGTCGTTTAACGTCTGTCATAAGCGGATAGTTAGCAATAGCTTTGCTTAGGGAATCAGCTTGCAACAGGTATTGAAGCGCTTCGGCAATCTTCGACTGCTTGGTATATAACTCCGCCAAGTTCATACTCACGCGCGCAACGTTGTAGACATTCCTTTCAGATGCGAACAATGCCCTTGATTTCTGAAGAAAGATCAGCGCAGCGTCCATGTGCCCTTTTTGCATGTGTGCCCAGCCTATTGAATTATACGCATTGGCCGTGGCGCCTTTGTTTTTCTCCGAAAGCGATTGCTGCAATACATTATTCGCCATGAGCAGGGCTGAATCGGGGTTTCTGAATGCCATTGCAAAGGCCGCAGTAGCGTTTTTGAAAAGCAGGCTGTCCTTATCTGGAGGCTTTTGCCCCCGTAACGCGGTAAAAAGCAATATACCGCAAATCACCAGGCATGGTTTTATGTAGTGCATTCTTTTCCAGGTGGCTGTTGTTGTAAAGAATGTGATGCTGAGATGCCGGTTTAAAGCTTTGCCTTAAAATACAACAGATACAAACTTACATGAAATTTTTAATTCATGGTTTCGGTTCATATTGCCATATTAATTGCTGTAATCACTTTTTTCATATTGTGTTCTCTTTTTTATTAGTTAATTCCGTTTTTATCTTTTAACAAAAAGCAAAGAGAGAAATCCGTCAGGTAGCCTTTTCTCCGCCTCACAGATTGAAGATAATTAGTTTTTTTTCAGTACGTTTGCCGGAATAACAAATTCGGAATAACAAATTTTTAAACCAAGAGAGATGGCTTTAAAAGATATTCAATCAACAGGAAGCAAAGACACCCGGAGCGGGTTTGGAGACGGCATTGCAGAAGCAGCCAGAAAAAATGAAAATATAGTCGCGCTTACAGCGGATTTGCTGGGCTCAATGAAGTTAAACCAGTTTCTTAAGGAGTTTCCCGAAAGATTTATACAGTGCGGTATTGGCGAAGCCAATATGATGGGCGTAGCCTCCGGGCTGGCCATTGGCGGCAAAATACCTTACACCACTACGTTTGCTAACTTTAGCACAGGACGCGTTTACGACCAGATACGCCAGTCCATTGCCTATAGCGGAAAAAATGTAAAAATCTGCGCATCACACGCCGGTGTAACCCTGGGTGAAGATGGCGCTACCCACCAGATACTGGAAGATATTGGCATGATGAAAATGCTGCCGGGCATGACGGTGATCGTTCCTTGTGACTACACCCAAACCAAGGCTGCTACCCAGGCCATTGCTGAATTCCAGGGACCGGTTTACCTGCGTTTTGGCCGCCCAAGCTGGCCTATTTTTACCAAAGAAGAAGATTTCCAGATAGGCAAGGCTCAATATTTCTCTGAAGGAACCGATATTACCATTTTTGCCTGTGGCCACTTAGTATGGAACGCTATACAGGCCGGGGCTGAACTGGAGGCCAAAGGGATCAGCGTGGAAGTGATCAATATACATACTATTAAGCCTTTAGACGAAGAAGCAGTGATCAAATCCATACAAAAAACAAAATGCGCCGTAACAGCTGAAGAACATAATATTATTGGCGGATTGGGAGATGCGATTGCCCAATGTGCTGCTAAAAACTTTCCTATTCCTATTGAATATGTAGGCACTAAAGATACTTTTGGAGAAAGCGGTACCCCTAAAGAGCTGTTGAAAAAATATGGCATGGATGTTACAGATATCGTTGCTGCCGCAGAAAAAGTGATGGCCCGTAAAAAAGCATAAAAAGCTCATAGCTGATATAATATTTTTAAGGACCCCGCACAAGCGGGGTTATTTTTTGCTGTTCCAAAAGAAAATTTTGCGTAGCTTAAACCTCATTAACTTTTTGAAGTCGTATATAATTTAATGGAGGTGCAGCACTATCCTGATGATGAACTTTTATCCCTTTTTCGTAACCCTGATACGAAACATAGCGCCTTTTCTAAAATAGTAAACAAATATAAAGAAAAACTATACTGGCATATACGCCGTATGGTAATAGAACATACTGACGCTGACGATGTGCTGCAAAACGTTTTTATAAAAATGTGGAACGGCATGGCTCATTTCAGGGAAGAAAGCAAACTATACACCTGGCTGTACCGTATTGCCAGCAATGAAAGCATTACGCACCTCCAGAAAATAAAGAAAAAAAGAACTTTTGAAAGTAATAATGATCCGGCTAACAGCCTGGAAGACAAAATAAAGGCGGATGAATATTTTGATGCTTCAAAACTGGAATGGAAACTGCAACTGGCTATACAAACGCTGCCGGAACAACAAAAGCTCGTTTTCAGCCTGCGCTATTTTGATGATATGCCTTACAATGAAATGAGTGAGGTGCTGGGCGTTTCGGCAGGTGCGCTAAAAGCAAGCTACCACCATGCAGCTAAAAAAATAGAGCACTATATTTTGAACCATTAAACTTTTTTTAACCCTACTTGTCTGATAATAAAATGGACGACAAAGCGCACATATTAAAGATATTAAGCAAACTGGACCATGAGGGAAAACCCTCCATAGGCACTCCCTATAAAATACCGGACAATTATTTTGAAACGTTCAATGATCGTATTATCAACATTGTTGATAATAAGTTTCAAAATACGGAGGGGCACATTTTGCTGGAACAGCTATCAAAAGAGCCTGTTTTCAAGGTGCCGGAAGGTTATTTTCAGCATTTTGAGAAAAGTATCAGGGATAAAATTACTGCTGCGCCCACTTCCGGGATATTCTACTTTAAAAAATGGTATAAAGTAGCCGCTGCTGCTGCTATTGCTATACTGGTAGTTTTAGGAGCACTAAAGTATTCGCAAACCAAAGCTCCGCCGTCCGATCTCCGGATATCCGCAATTACTATAGAGGATATAAGCAGCTTAGAACTTGATGCTTTTGCAGAAGAAATCCCTAAAAGTCCTGGTAACGACAACGACAAAAAAAATTTCATTGACAATAATCAACTTTTTATAGGTGTAAGCAGCCAGGAACTTCAAAATTTCTTGAACGAAAACATGGCTTCGGATAACGATTTTTTTTAAAAGAAAATGAGAAAAATAAAAAATATATTGCCCGTTATCATCGCTTTATTCAGCATGTGCTACAGCGTTCATGCACAACAAAAAGAGCCTTCCAAAATCAATGATATATTTTTTCAGTACGTTGTACAAATACTGAAGCTAAAACCTGAAGAAGCAGATCAGATGCGGCCTTTGGTGAAAGAGTACCTTTATAAAAGGAGGAAAATTGCTACTGCTTACAGCGATCCGCTGGAGCGCGAACAAAAGACCCTGGACCTGAAAATAAACTCCCGGAAACAAATGGCCGGCATCATTGGAATGCAAAGAGCTAACTCCTTTTTTGCAAGTGAGCAAAATTTCAGACGTAAAGTAAGAGACGAGATCAGACAGAGAAACAATGAAAAAAAATTTAATTAATCTTTCCTTTTATTTCTTAATAATTTTTTTTCTATAAATGTATTTCCTAAATTTGCACTTGGTGTTTTTCATAGGTTAGCAACGGCCAGCTCTTTTTAGGGCAGGCCTTTTTTCTTTTTACAAAACCGTTTTAGCTAACAAACTGTTTTACAGGTGTTTTCAAATCGTGGTAGAACAAAAACTGCCAGTCTTTCCCCTCATTTAACCATTGTTCCCTTAACTCCATAGCTTTTTTACCATCATAATCGTATTTAGCGGCAAAGCGGGTTTTCATCTGCGAAAGCTGGGGGGCATCGTCAGCGCCAAAAAAAGCGGTTGTATCTTCGTCCTTAATCCAGATAACCCTGTGAAATTTTGAGTGTGCTCCTGTTACTTCATAGCTGATCCCTTCTGTTATTTTTCCTTTTTCTTCCTGTTGCAATACAATATTATCTGCTGACCGTAAAAGCTCCAGGGTATCAGTATCATACGATGCACTCACTTCAAAAGCATAGTCCAGTTCCTGCTTCTGTATATAATAAACGGCATTTTCAAAAGCAGGGTGCTTTGTATAAGGGTTCACTAATCCTCCCGCATGATCTTTATGCAGATGGCTCATAATAACTTTAGTAACATCATTGGCATTAATACCATTATCCCGCAGGTTTTTATACAGCTGAAACTGGCCTTCTTCATCTGTAAGTCCAAGACCTGTATCCAGCAAAATAATATCTTCATTTGTGATTACTACAAAGGGCTGGATCTCTACCAGCAGGCTGCCGCGACCACGGTCGGCCATTTCATCTTCGCTTAGCTTAAAGGGAATAAATTTTTTAGAGGCATCTACAGTAAAGCTGCCTTCGGAAAGGGGTATGATCTTCATGGCGCAAAAGTAATTGTAATTTTACCATTGTTCCTACAGGACGCTGATCCTGCAATATTTTTTGGTCCGCTGTGTGAAGCGTCCCCGCTTCGCAATCCTATTCTGTCACCTGCGGCGACTTTCATAACTGCACCAGAAAGATCAGCTACTAAAATATCTGTTTACATTTTTAAGCTTTCTTAATTTCGCAGCACATGAACCAGAGGGAACTTTTTTTAAGGCATGTGGCACAAACGTCTACAGCACCTTTAGCTATTGAAATTGTAAAAGCAGAAGCATGTACCCTTACCGACAGCAAGGGCAAAGAATATATCGACCTGATCGGCGGGATCAGTGTGGCCAACACCGGGCACCGCCATCCTAAAGTGATAGAAGCTATTCATAAGCAGTTAGATGCCTACATGCACATTATGGTGTATGGTGAGTTTGTGGAAAGTCCGCAAGTGCAATATGCAACGTTACTGGCCAATAACCTGCCCGCATCACTTAACTCGGTTTATTTTACCAATTCCGGTGCGGAAGCAGTAGAGGGCGCCATGAAACTGGCCAAACGAGCCACTAACCGCACTAAAATTATTGCCTGCGAGAGCTCTTATCATGGTTCTACACAGGGAGCGCTTAGTATTATGGGCAGCGAATACTGGCGTAACGCCTTCAGGCCATTATTACCGGGTATTCTGCATTTGCCCTATAACAGCCGGGAGTTTATTGATGCTATTGATACGGATACAGCCTGTGTTATTTTAGAAACCGTACAGGCCGAAGCTGGCGTTATAGCTCCTGCTAAAAGCTGGTTACAGGCTGTAAGAAAAAAATGTACGGAAACAGGCACTCTCTTAATACTGGATGAAATACAAACAGGATTTGGAAGAACCGGTAAGCTATGGGGCTTTGAGCATTTTGATATAATTCCTGAAATAGTATTGTTAGGCAAAGCGCTGGGCGGAGGCATGCCTTTAGGCGCTTTTGTGGCAGACAAGGCCCTGATGATGGAGTTGGCAGATAAGCCGGTATTAGGTCATATTACCACGTTTGGCGGCCACCCTGTATGCTGCGCCGCGGGCCTTGCCGCATTTGAGGTATTAACAGAGGAACGGCTGTTTGATACCGTTGCCCAAAAAGAGCAGCTCTTTATCTCACTATTGCAGCATGAACAGATCAAAGCAGTACGCAGCTACGGTTTGTTAATGGCCGTGGAATTTGAGGATTTTGAAACCAACAAAAAAGTGATTGATGCGGTTATTGCCGGTGGCGCTGTTACAGACTGGTTCTTGTTCGCATCAAACTGTTTACGTATCTGCCCGCCACTTACTATTAATGAAGATGAAATAAGAAGGGCCTGCAAGATCATTACAGATGTATTGGGTAAGGGGGTTAAGAGTGAGCAGTCAATAGTGAATAGTGAGTAATTGGGATACATACTACTGGCCATTCCATACTCACTTTAAATGAAACAATTCTTCATTAACAGAACACTATAAACTAAAAAGCCACGAACACACATCATTGGTGCGCCCGTGGCTAATGTAATAAAGGTATCTTTACCTGCGGGAAACTGTTATATCTTACCCACCATCCTGGACGGCACCACCCACTCATCAAATTCCTTTTCTGTAAGATAGCCCAGCTTCAGTGCCATTTCTTTTAAAGTGGTACCCTCTTTATGCGCTTTCTGAGCAATTTCGGCTGCTTTGTAATAACCTATTTTTGTATTCAGCGCCGTAACCAGCATGAGCGAATTATCAACGTGCTTTTTAATATTTGCCTGTATCGGCTCAATTCCTACAGCACATTTATCGTTGAATGAAACACAACCATCACCTATCAACCTTGCACTTTGTAAGAGATTAGCGATCATTACCGGTTTAAATACATTCAGC
>DAOLFI010000790.1:0-2404 GCA_035326385.1 Niabella sp. | reverse complement strand
ATTGTAAAGAAAAACCTGTTTAATAAAACGGCGGTTTAAAGTGAGCAAAAGCTTATAATGGTAATAAAAAAGGTTTCCTTTTATACTTTTTTGTGCGGACAGATTTTTTAGTTGAAAATCTTTTTTATTTATAGCCCATCTTCCCATAAGGTCTCTGAATGTCTGGGACTTCAATTGTTTGAAATGTAGTGAGAAAATTGGATGGTACATAACATAGCTGGGTCTCACAATAGGCATTGTATATAGACTGTCACTCAATGTTATACACACGGTGGCTCTTGGGGGCAGAGGCTTGCCTGGAAAGAAAACATTCCACCAGAAAAATAAAAAACGGGAAAAATACCCCCCTTTGGCATATAGGATATCCTATACATTCGCTTTGTATTTAATAAGCCCGATAGCCTGGTTAACCTGACCAACCTGTTTTATATGCGGAGCACATTTTTGTTTTGTTGCGTGTTGTCGTGCAGCGTATCTTAACTTCTGCATGATACCATGCCTAACACCGACAGTGGAGCGCTTTTAACGATTTTGAACTTCTTATTCAAAAAAAGTGTAAATAACTTTAATATCTGAACACTATGAGAAAATATCTTTTTTTATGCCTTATGCTTTCCAGCGCCCTTAGTTATGCACAGAGCCCTCAACCTTCGGTAAAGAGAGTAATGCCGCCATCTCCTGAAGCATCGGCATGTTTTAAATTTATCGAAGAGCCGGTTTCGGCTTACACCGGTCTTGTGAATACATCGGTACCCATTTTTAACATCCGGCTTAAAGAAATAAACATTCCTGTTACAATGAACTACCATTCCAGGGGCGTAAGAGTAGATGAGATCGCCTCCCGTGTGGGAATTGGATGGAGCCTGGAGTACGGAGGTATGGTAACCCGGGCAATCAGGGGTGTTGCAGATGATGGCCTGTACGGCATAATGAACGATTATCTTTATCCCGGCGCCTTTAATAACAATACCACCAGGGCTGCTTTATTTAACCGTTTTTTAAATGACACTCACTGCGACGAAATTTCAGATGTTTATAGTTACAGCAACAGCCACTCATCGGGCAAGTTTTTTTTCGATCATTTTGATGAAAAGTTTGTACTTCAGCAATATGCCGATGTAAAGATTGAGCCGGTGTATGAAGCAGCTAATACGGCTATAGCAGGCTGGATCATTACAGATGATAAAGGCACCCGGTATTATTATGGTCTTAGCGAGAATAAGCTGAGAAAGGCCAATGATGTGGATTATGTTACTAAAAACCATATTTATGATGCCACCTGCGGAACATTGCAGCAAAATCCTGAATTTGAAGTTCGCGATATTAATACATGGCATTTAATGGAAGTTCGTACGGTTTTTAACGAAAAAGTTGAATTCTTTTACCAGTTGGAGACCTCGTATTATTTCAGGAAAAACGCTGATGAGGTTCATCAACCCCCTCAATACCCGTCCCATATCCGGACGAATATCTCAGAAATGGTGAGCCATCAGTACCAGGTTGCTGAAATAAGGTTCCCCGGGGGCAAAGTGGTGTTTACTAAAGAAAGCCTGGGGCGGGGTGATCTGAAGGGGGCATACGCTTTGGACTCTGTTAAGATTTTGAATGATCATGCTGAACTGACTAAAAGCTTCAGGTTCTCTTACTTTTATACCAAGGACAATAATACCTCCAATGTGTTGCCTTATTTAAGTACCTTAGATACTTCTGCTGCCAGGAGAATGTTTCTGGGCCAGGTACAGGAGCGTGGCAGCAGTGGCCTGGCGCAGCCTCCGTATATTTTTGAATACCATGTACCCAACCCGTTGCCCAACAGGTTCTCCACTTCCCAGGATGCGTGGGGATATTATAACGGGGCCAATAACGGGTATTATTCTATTATTCAAAATCTTGGAGCCTTACAAAACGTAACTGTGGATACTGTAAAATCAGAGCTGGGGCTTTTAAAAAAAATAAGCTACCCCACTGGCGGTTACACCAGCTTTACTTACGAGCATAACAGGGCTGTTCTTCCCGAGCAGTTTTATAATGCCTTTTATAAAAACCCTAATCCCGTTGTGCTGGAAGATAAATCTGCCGGGATGTCCAAATTTCCTTTTTATTACGACAGCACTTCTGAGAGCTATAAACAGACCATTACGATAGGTGAAAAAAAAGTAGGTAATGTAAGAAGCTCTGTTACTTTCAGCCCGTCAGACGGCTGCAGTGAAACGGAAGATCTTCCGTCATGTCCCTGGCAGATATTCCTGTTTGGCAATCCTTATAGTTTCAAACTGCTGAAGGGGGTACATGACAGGGTGATCCCGCCGGGCAATTATACCCTGGAGGTAGTTCCTTCGGGGAGCATTGACCTGTCTGATTTCAGAAACACGTTTAATGTGGTGCTGAGCTGGCAGGAGGAAAA
>DAOLFI010000789.1:0-2406 GCA_035326385.1 Niabella sp. | reverse complement strand
CCATCACATCGGCAACTTTGGAAGGCGTTGAAGGTAAAGTGAATATAACTGCGTTTGAAGATGTAGCCCTGCATTGTTTTGAAGGCAGCACATGGGTGCTTCCTAATAATGGTTATGGCTCTTACACTATTAATGCCGGTGGCGATTGTGCCGATGGTGCAAGACAGATACTATGGTCGCAGCGTGTAAACGGAGGCACTACACTATTTAACTTTAAGAGAATGGACGGTGTAAAAAAGAGTGATTCCAAACACGTAACAGAAGGTTATTCCCTGGAAGTTACTTCTGTTACCGATAACACTTTTACAGCAAGGAGCCCGATCCAGTTTGAAGGAAAGACCGTGTATATTGTTTATAACTTTGAGAAAAGATAGCTCGAAATAATCTATAAATAATACAAAGCCGCTTCAGCATAAACCGGAGCGGCTTTTTTTGTGTACGACATGAAAGATGGAAGCTCAAGGTCGAAGGCTAAAAGCAGAAAGCAAAAAGCAAAAAGCTTTATGCATCAAGCCTTATGCCTTCGGCCTTTACCAGTAACCAGCATCTATGAACCATCTATCCTATAGTACAGGAATTCTATACTTAGATAATAAACAGACAATGCTCTTTTGCTGAAAGCTGAAAGCTGGAAGCAAAAAGCCGAAAGCTTTATGCATCAGGCCTTATGCCTTTGGCTTTTACCAGTAACCAGTAACTTGCAACCTGCCTCCTGCTTTAATGCGAGGGAGCACAATGGCTCATATCCTGGGGACTGCTGCTGAAAGCAGGGCTTATATAGGGAATACCAAGGTTAAGTCCTCTTAATATCATCAGTACTGCCACAAATGCTATAAAATAAGGAACAGCCTTTTTCATTTTTGATCTTAAGGAAAAAGAAATAAAATGTCCGGTCAGCATCAGCAAAAGCATCAGGGGGAGTGTTCCCAGGCCAAATGCAGCCATGAAAAGTCCTGACTCTATCGGTCCGCCAATAATTAACGCAGAAGCAATAGCCATATAAACAAGGCCGCAGGGGAGCAGTCCGTTCAAAATACCAAAAATATAAAGGCTGAAAGCAGTATTGTCTCTTTTTAAAAAACCGGCAAGATATTTTTTGAATCTTATTTGAAACGACGGAAACACAGGCAGGGACGGAAGATGCCGCCCTGCAAGAAGTAACAATAAGAGAATAACTCCCGCAGTTATTGAGAACGCCTGCTGGTATCCCATCAATACCAGCCTTGATCCTGTCCAGCCAAGTAATGCGCCCATTGTAAAGTAGGTAGTGGTGCGGCCTGTATTATAAGCTAAGGCAGTGAAAAAGCGGTTCCACCTGCCTGTGCTGCTTAAAGGCAGTGAAAGCGCCAGCGGCCCGCACATGCCCACGCAGTGCAGGCTGCCGGCCAGGCCCATTAATAATCCCATAAAAATGATCTGCATCATTTAATCAATATTGTATTCCTGCTCATGATAATAGCTGGTTCCGTCATTGCTCCAGTTGATCCTTACTTTATACAATCCTTTCGCAAACGAAGCTGCAGGTATTTTATACAGGCTGCCGCTTTCTTCCTTCATCTGAATATGCTTGTCGCTCTTACTGTCAGAAAGCCGCATGAACTGGATATTTCCTGAATCCAGGCGGGTTGTTGCTGCTTCCGGGAAATGTATCTGCACATAACCTTCTGCGGTTTGAATAGCAACTGTATCTGCAAGCGTATGCAGGTTGTTTTTAGCATCTATCACACTCTGGTATTTCATTTCCTGCTCGTAATAATTAGCGTCTATAACCTCGTTGGTCTGGCGCATGGAAATGTAAACCATGGATACTATACCTGCAACGAAAACAACAAGAATGATGATTACTCTATAACCCCAGCTCATTTTTTTATTTTAATTGTTACATAAACGGTCCCAAAAAGGTAGAAGTAACGGTTTGTGTTTTTATACCATTGGCATACACACCGATATCAATTTTTGAAGACCTCTTTTTTATTCCGCTTACGGGTACAACTATGAAAAAAGTAGCATTGTTCAGGCTTTCTGCTTTAAGTGTATGATGGTGCAGATCTATCATTTTTACTGTTCCGGGAATATTTCCCTCTACTTTCAACTCATATTGTACATCATCGTGCGTTTTGTTAATGATTTTAGCCTGGAACAAATTAGACAAAGAATCTTTTCCTACTTCCTGGTATAATTGTCCTTTCACCCTTGATATGGAAACATCAATGCTTTTCCTCGATACTATCAGGAAAGCCATTACACCTGTCAAAATTACTAAAAGTGCCGAGTAAAATTTCATCTTGCCGTTAAAGCGGAACGGCAGCTTTTTGGAGATCTGGTTTTCAGATGCCATACGGATTAGTCCGAGGGGCCGGCTCAGCTTTTCCATCACACCATTGCAGGCGTCTATACACGCTGTAC
>DAOLFI010000788.1:0-2408 GCA_035326385.1 Niabella sp. | reverse complement strand
CCACGCTACCCACAGAACAGCGTACCAGGGCGAGTCTTTTGCTTTTAAATTATTTCCGTTCCGTATAGGTGTTTCTTTATAAATACTTATGCGGATTTTTTCATGAATACACCCCCAAATGTTATATAGTAATCAGCCGCACAAATCCAACCAATAAGTTCTAAATTATTTCGCAACTTTACGGTATGGCAAAAATCAATGTAAAAGACACAGAAATTACGATTATATCGATTGAGGAGAAGGATTATATTTCACTTACAGATATGGCTAATGCCAAAGAAAGCGAAAGCCGTGCAGCCGACATCATCAAAAATTGGATAAGAACCCGATACACACTTGAATTTTTAGGAACCTGGGAACAAATCAACAACCCGAATTTTAAAGTGGCGGAATTTGACCACTTTAAAACGCAAGCCGGATTACCAAGTTTTGTACTTAGTGTTTCAGAATGGGTACAAAAAACGAATGCCGTAGGTATTATAGTAAAAAAGGGGAAATACGGAGGAACGTATGCTCACAAAGACATTGCTTTTGAGTTCGGCTCTGCAATCAGTGTTCCCTTTAAGTTGTATCTAATAACCGAATTTCAGCGGCTAAAAGAGGAAGAACAAAAACAACTCGGTTGGACTGCCAAACGAGAATTAGCAAAGATAAATTACCGTATTCACACCGATGCGATTAAGCAAAACCTAATTCCTAAGAAACTTTCTGCACAACAAACATCTGTCATTTATGCCAACGAAGCCGATGTTTTGAACGTTGCTTTGTTTGGGATAACAGCCAAACAATGGCGAGAAGCAAATCCAACCTTGAACGGTAATATTAGAGATTATGCAACAATAAACGAACTGATTTGCTTATCAAATATGGAAAACTTAAACGCAGTTTTCATCAACGAGCAAATGCCACAAAAAGAACGATTGATAAAACTGAACAAAATCGCCATTCAACAAATGACCATATTGGAAGATGTTGACAAACGAAAATTACTAAAATGATCCAATGCTATTAATTTATCAGACAGAGGGTGGAGACATAAGGATTGAAGTAAGACTTGAGAGCGAAGATGTTTGGCTTTCGCAAATACAGATGGCAATACTGTACCAAACCACAAAGCAAAACATTAGCCTTCATTTAAAAAACATCTTTAAAGAGAACTAATTGACTGAAGAGTGAACTGTCAAGGATTACTTGACAGTTCAACAAGAGGGCAGCCGGTCTATTAAAAGAGCCGGAGCTAAAGGAGCTGAACCTGCTGGTAGAGCAATACCTGGCCTTTGCCGAAGCACAGGCGTTGCGGCAGGTACCCATGTATATGAAAGATTGGGCAGCCAAGCTGCACGATATATTAACTATAAACCAAAAGGAAATAAAGCTGGACGCCGGCCGCATAAGCAAAAAAATAGCCGATGAACTGGCCGAAAAAGAATATGAAAAATTTGATGCCCGGCGTAAGGAAATAGAAGCGATGGAGAGCGTGAAGCTATTGGAAGAGGGGGTGAAAAAGATAGGTAAGCTTAAAAAATAATTTAGCAAAGCATCCTGCTTAGGACTATACTTGCTAAGTAGAATCTCAAAAACTTTTATTTATGAAACAATTATCAAGAAAACACCATTATATCCCTGAATTTTATTTGAATAATTTTACAAATGAAGATGGCAAATTCCACATCTATTTACCAAAAGAAAAACGGTTTAAGAAAAACGGAGAACTATTTACACCTCAAACCCACTTTTTTGAATTAGATGGGAACAACTTAATTGGCGCTGATTACGTGGATGATCATTTAGAAAAATCGTATAGCGATTGGGATAATAAAGCGGCTATTTTATTTGACAAAATAAAAACTTCGAAAGAAAAAAGATTTGGTTTATCAGAACAAGATATGCCTATTCTACAATTTTTTATTGCTCACTTGTATTGGAGAAGCCCAATGTCAAATGAGTTTGCAAAGAATCTTTTAAAAAGAGAAGGGCTAAAAGCTACAGGCATGATAATAAGAGATTCCATTACAGGCAAAATTGTACAGGATCATGAATTTGAAAATTATATTTTAAATAATGATAGTTCCTATAAATTTATAAAACACTGGCTACCCTATCGTTTGATACCTAATTTGATGAATAATAATACGCCTTTAGAAATTATTACTTTTAACAACGGAGGTAAGCCAAATCTAATTAGTGATAATCCGATAATATTTAGAAATCAAAATGATATAAATGTTTATGAGGATGACTTCATTTTGCCAGTTACTCCGAATAAGGTTTTAGTCCGAATGAATAGAAAAGGAAGCACAAGAAATTCAGTAATAATGATGATTGATGCATTATTAGTGCAACAATCTCAAAAATTTGGTAGTGTTTAGTTCTTTGTGTAAATAGATTATTAGTAACTGTATAGAGAG
>DAOLFI010000787.1:0-2409 GCA_035326385.1 Niabella sp. | reverse complement strand
CGCTTCAGGCCATGACTGAATTTGACAGGGTGGTAGAAAAGAACGGCAACCTGGTTGGCTTTTTGAATATTGTAAAGAAAAACCTGTTTAATAAAACAGCGGTTTAAAGTGTGCAAAGGTGTATAACAGGCAATAAAAAAGTTCCGGGATAAAACGGAACTTTTTAAAAAAGCTGTATAAAATACTTTAATTAACGGCGTAAGATGCAGGTTCGCTCATCCGGCGGGCGCCCAGGTATCGTGCAGCATAATAATTTTCATCCAGGTCGCTGACAATAACGCCCCTGCTGGTAGAAGCATGTACAAACTTATTATTACCCAAGTACATGCCCACATGCGAAATACCGCCACTGGTATTAAAGAAAAGCAGGTCGCCTGTTTGTAAGTTAGAAACGGCCAATGCTGCTGCCCTGAACTGTTCGCGGGCGGTTCTTGGTAAATCTATACCAAACGCCACTTTATAAACTGCCCGTACAAATGCCGAGCAATCAATCCCGCTTTTGGTGGTGCCGCCATACCTGTAGCGGGTACCGTACCATTCGTCAATAGTTTCCAGTAATCTTATATTAGTTAACATGCCGGGCAGCATATTTAAAAGAGAGGCATATTTAACCTGTATAGTGGCAGGAGCAGAAAAAGCACGAACGGGAACTTCTATATTAGAAGCATCAATTTTGGCTACTTTGCTTTCTTTTATACTTTCTGCGCGCTGCTTACTAAAGAAAGATTGCTGGCTGAAAGAAGAAGCTTCCGCTTGCTGAGACTTATACGATTCTTCAGCAGCAGGCGCCACGTTTGTTCTATATTGATTGTTCAGTTTGAGGGGAGTAGAGCAGCTGGTCATTAAAAGAGAGATGATCAACCCCAGAAAACACACGCGTAACATAAATGTCAGATCCTTTTAATTATTTCCAATCTTAAAAATCGAATAACTGTCAATTTTCGAATATTATAAAACGTCAGTTTGACTATAATATTGTGCTGGTAGCTCAATATTTTTTAAAAAGCATACTATTTATTGATTATCAATATATTGAGATTTGTTTTAAATTCATATTAAGGTAGTTTTAGACCCTTGGAGAGCATATTTAAGCCTTTCCTGGGGCCAGGATCTTCGGTTGAGGACTGGCGCCTGCAAGATTAAACTTGTTTGATAGCAGGCATAGATTGGGTTTGTATGATTAAAAATTATAATATGTTTTTGTTTTACTCAACATTTCCCGGCTTGCGGTTGTTTATTTTGAGACTGTGGATAAATTTTCAAAGCCTGCATCTTAAAGCCTTCCGGGCAGATGGGTTCATGAATGTGCATAAACAGATTGGTTTAAAAATGATTTTTATTGCAGATTGCAACAAATATTAAGGATGAAATTCTCACATTTACACGTTCACACACAATACTCGCTTTTAGATGGTGCAGCGCCCATCAGCAGCCTTTATAAAAAGGCGATCAAAGACGGCATGCCCGCACTTGCCATCAGTGATCATGGAAATATGTTTGGTGTGTTCCAGTTTGTGGCCGAAGCCTATAAAAACCTGGATGAAAACGGCAAACCTAAGGTAAAGCCGGTAGTGGGGTGCGAATTTTACGTAGTGGATAGCCGCCATGAAAAAACATTTACCAAGGACAAAAAAGATAAACGTTATCACCAGATTTTACTGGCAAAAAATGAAACCGGGTACAGGAACCTTACCAAGCTCACCTCCCTGGGTTTTATTGAGGGCCTGTACGGTAAATATCCCCGTATTGATAAAGAGCTGATTGTACAATACCACGAAGGTCTTATTGCTACTACCTGCTGCCTGGGTGCTTCGGTGCCTCAGGCCATTTTAAGAAAAGGCGAAGCTGAAGCCGAGCAGGAGTTTAAATGGTGGCTGGATCTGTTTGGTGAGGATTTTTATGTAGAGCTGCAGCGCCACGATATTCCAGACCAGGATAAGGTGAATGAAGTGCTGGTGAAGTTTGCGCAAAAATATAAAGTGCCCATTATTGCCAGTAACGATTCGCATTATGTAGAGCAGGATGATTTTAATGCGCATGATATCCTGCTTTGTATCAATACCGGTGAAAAACAGTCTACACCGGCCTTTAGGGGTGATTTTGCCGATGATGATGTGAACATGAAGAATATGCGCTTTGCCTTTGCCAACGACCAGTTTTATTTTAAGACCACGGAGGAAATGTCGAAGCTGTTTCACGATCTTCCTGAAGCTATCGATAACACCAACGCTATCGTTGATAAAATAGAGCTGCTGGACTTAAAGCGAAGCATCCTGCTGCCTAACTTTCCTATTCCTGATGAATATAAAACGCATACAGCGGACCAGAAAACAGAGAAGGGAGAGATCATGAGCGCCGATTCGCTGAACCAGTGGGAATACCTGAAACATCTTACTTATGAAGGTGCCA
>DAOLFI010000786.1:0-2409 GCA_035326385.1 Niabella sp. | reverse complement strand
CTCACGCCATTGGTTTTAATAAACGATAAACATTTTACATTTGACACAGGCGCCGATCATACGATACTGTATTCACCTTATTACTCCGGGAATCGCCAGGAAATAGAATCAAATTATTCGCAAACAGTTATCTCTTTTGGGGGTGCGGCAGGAGTCAGGGAATTTAAGGGCTATAAAATAGATTTTAGCTTTGATTTTAATGGTAAAAATATGACATTAAAAAATGTAAGCCTCTTGACCAGCAGTTTAGAAGAAAAGAGTAGTGGGATCTTTGGAAATATTGGACAGGATTTAATAAAGCGATTTGCTAAAATGACTTTAAATTTCAACCAGATGTTTATAAAATTCGATTCATATAATTAAAAGTAGTTTTTGTCAGGCTATTAGTTAGCCTTGGTACACCTCCTGTTAATAAATTTGTTTTTAAGATATTTGTAGTATGCAGCCCGAACCTAAAAATAAAACCTCTCTATTACTAATGGTAGTGTTGCTTCCGCCAACCCTGGTGGTCATCACTTATTTTATTTTGGGCGAAATATATTTTTCCAGCCTTAAAAATTTTGCTGCTGCTTCCACAGTCACATTTCTCATCCTGTTTGGTATCTGGATCATGCAGGGCCGGCTGGGATGGAAGATGCTGCAGATATATCCTTCGCACCGCGACACGGTGAAAAGGGTGCTGCTCTTTTCCAGCCTGAACCTGCTCATTGTAATATTGAGCGTTACTTTAATATGCTGGGTATTTGACCTGTTAAGTATACTGGATTACCGGTTTACGGTTAAAACCTGGCTACGGGGCCTTACAGCAGGGGCAATATGTACTATAGTTAACCAGGCCGTATATGAAACTGAGGCTTCCTATCGCCGGATCAAAATCTCGCAGCTGGAGGCTGAGCAACTGAAAAAAGAGCAGCTGCAAACCCAGTTTGATCTGCTGAAAGAGCAGGTGAACCCGCATTTTTTGTTTAACAGCTTAAACTCCTTATCATCTCTTATTGCTACTCACCCGGAAAAAGCAGAAGAGTTTGTGGAAGAAATGAGTCGGGTTTATCGCTACCTGCTACGCAGCAATGAAGAGCAGCTCACTACCCTGCAAAAGGAAATAGATTTTATTGAATCATACAACCTGCTGTTAAAAACCCGTTTCGGCAGCGGCTTTCAGCCGGTGATACAAATAGAGGAAAAGATAAGGGAAAGACTGCTGCCACCCATGACCCTGCAATTGCTCATAGAAAATGCAGTAAAGCATAATATTGTAGATCCGGATACACCACTTATTGTGCAGCTATATACACAGGATGAAAAACTGATAGTAAGCAACAATTTGCAAAAGAAAAACAAATCAGTGGTATCGAATAAAATAGGGTTGAGTAATATTATATCAAAATATGAATTACTGAACTACCCGGAAGTGGAAATTAAAGAAACCGATAATGAATTTATAGTAATATTACCGTTAATTAAAAGTGGGCAATAGAATATTATGAAGGTATTAATTATTGAAGACGAACAATTAGGGGCGGAAAAGCTGAGCCGTTTGCTTGCATCTATTGACGCTTCCATTGAAATTTCAGGCAATACCCGCAGTATCAAATCGTCAGTAGAATGGTTATTGCAGCATCCGCATCCTGATATCATTTTAATGGATATTGAATTGACCGACGGGCAGAGCTTTGAAATATTCAATCATGTTACCATTAAAAGCATGGTGATATTTACTACTTCTTATGATGAATATGCTTTACAGGCCTTTAAAGTAAATAGTGTTGATTACCTGTTAAAGCCAATTAAACGGGAGGAGCTAAAAAATGCTCTGGATAAATACCAGCAGTGGCAACAAAAGTTTGCCTCTGCTTCGCTGAGTATAGAAAATCTTATCAGTGAGCTAAAACAGCAACAAGCCAAAGCCTGGCGCTCCCGTTTTTTAGTCAAGCAGGGGCAAAAGCTGGTCTCTGTTGAAGCCCAGGATATTGCTTATTTTTATGCAGATGGGCGGTTGAGCTATTTTATGTGTTGGAACAGGCAGAAATATGTTTTGGATTATACCATTGAAGAACTGGGTCAAATGCTGAACCCTGAACAGTTTTACCGCGCCAACCGGGCCTTTATTATTCATATAAAAGCCATCGCACAAATACACAATTATTTTAATGGAAAACTGAAGCTGGAACTACAACCCCATACTGATAAAGAAGTTTTAATAAGCCGTGAAAAAGCTACAGACTTTAAGGAATGGATGGGAAAATAAATATTTTTTAGGCTAAGAACAGGTTTGAGTGTCGCGGGCTTTGGTTCGCAATACAATAACACAACGATAAATAAGCAGTACAGGTATGGCAAAAATAATATCATCTGTTTATTGCAGGTTGGGGAAAAAGACTTTTTGAAAATAGGGTAAAGCCACCGCCC
>DAOLFI010000785.1:0-2412 GCA_035326385.1 Niabella sp. | reverse complement strand
GGAAAACACACAGGCACTTTTAAAAGAAAACCCTGAAATACTTGATTCAAAAGAAAGCACGGAGGTACTAAGAAGATGTTTACGTTTTCATGAATACAGGTATTATATCCTTAGTGATCCTTTAATTGCCGATGGCGAATACGATCAGTTGTTCAAGCTATTGGAAAGAACCGAAAAACAACACCCCGACTGGATCACAAAAGACTCACCTACACAGCGCGTTGCCAAAGAGCTTACCGGCAGCTTTACAACAGTGCAGCACCTGGTTCCTATGCTGTCGTTAGATAATTCTTATAACGAATCCGATCTCAAAGATTTTGACAGAAAAGCCAGGCAGTTGTCCGGGCTCGAAACTATTACCTATTGCGTAGAACCCAAATTTGACGGCGGCAGCATTTCCCTTATTTACGAAAACGATTTCCTGGTAAGAGGAGCTACAAGAGGTAATGGTGTGGCCGGTGACGAAATAACTACTAATATAAGACAAATCCGCTCACTGCCTCTTTCTGCAGGGTTCAGCCACTACGGGCTCCAGCAGGTAGAAATACGGGGGGAAGTGTTAATGAATAAGAACAGCTTCAAAAAGTATAATGATGCACTGATAGAAAAGGGATTTCCTCCTCTTGCTAATCCGCGTAATGCGGCATCAGGAACCCTGCGCATCAAAGATCCGTCCGAAGTGAGGAAAAGAAATTTAGAGGCATTTGTATATCATATAAGTGATTATACATTACTGCCAGGAAAAGAAGTACCTCAGGAACTTACTACACATGCCGGTTCCCTGGAGCTCTTATGGGAGCTGGGTTTCAGGAGCCCCGTAAAAGAAATGCGCGTATTTGAAGGGATTGATGATGTGATACGCTACTGCCAGGAATTTGAGGAGCAAAGAGATCATCTTCCTTATGAGATTGATGGCATGGTGATCAAGGTGAACAATCTTGATCTGCAGGATCAATTGGGTATGACCTCTCACCATCCACGCTGGGCAATGGCTTTTAAGTTTAAGGCAAGACAGGGAACAAGTAAATTGCTGAATGTGGATTTCCAGGTAGGCCGCACCGGTTCCATCACACCGGTTGCCAAAATAGAGCCGGTATATATCGGGGGAGTTACTGTAAGCTCTATTTCTCTTTTCAATGAAGATGTGATCAGGGAAAAAGACCTGATGATTGGCGATACCGTGCTGGTAGAACGTGCTGGTGATGTGATCCCCTACATTGTAAAATCCCTGTCGGAACTGCGCTCAGGCAATGAAAGAAAGATTGAGTTTCCTCACAGTTGTCCTGTGTGCAGCAGCCAGCTCTTTAAGGAAGAAGGAGAAGCTGTCTGGCGCTGCATTAACATAGAGTGTCCGGCCCAGGTGGCAGAGCGTATGATACATTATGTAAGCAAAGATGCGCTGGATATAAGGGGTTTAGGAGAAGCGAATATTAAAAAATTCTATGATCTTGGGTTGTTAAAAGACATACCCGGCATTTACAAGCTGGATTTTGAAACCATAGGAAAGCTGGAGGGCTTTGGTGCAAAATCCGTCGAAAAGCTGAAAGAAGCTATTGAGCAAAGCAAACAGCAACCTTTACACCGCCTGCTGTTTGCCCTCGGCATTCGCTTTGTTGGTGAAACAACGGCTAAAGTGCTGGCACAAAAAGTCAGTCACCTGCTGGATCTGAAAAATCTTTCGCTCGAAGAGCTGCAAACACTGGAAGACATTGGCCCTAAAGTAGCAGGCAGCATTGTTCATTTTTTCAGCAGCGAGGACAATATAAACATGCTGAAAGAGTTAGAGTTGCTTGGTATTAAAATGAACAACAGCAAAAAACAAATGCACGATGGCGGCGCGCTTGAGGGGGTAACCTTCCTGTTCACCGGAACCCTGCCCACTTTAAAAAGAAGCGAAGCAGAAGCCATGGCCGAGGCGAAAGGCGGAAAAATACTCAGCGGCGTAAGCGCCAAACTCAACTACCTCGTAGTTGGCGAAGATGCAGGGAGCAAGCTTGATAAAGCCAAAAAGCTCAACACTGTAAATATTATCAGTGAAGCAGAGTTTATAAAAATGATAGGGAATTAAGCGCCCGGAAGCACATCCAGCACCTTAACGCTCCTGGAAAAGCTTTCTTCCAGCGAGATAAAAGTTTCTGTACGTTCAATACCTTTTATTTTTTGTAATTTTTCATGTAAAACATCCCGCAGCTCGGAAATATCCTTGCACACAATTTCCGCAAACATGCTGTAATTCCCGGTGGTATAATTGAGCCGGACAATCTCATTTATTTTATGCAGCTCTTTTGCCACAGAGTCATAGAGCGAGCTTTCTTTCAAATAAATACCTATAAAAGCAATAACGTCATAACCCAGCAGCTTCAGGTCGGGATTGAGCTTTGTACCCTTTACCACGCCATCCTTCTGGGGCTT
>DAOLFI010000784.1:0-2415 GCA_035326385.1 Niabella sp. | reverse complement strand
AGCGATGATGATGGCCGTACATGGTCAGATCCTGTCAATATCACGGCACAGGTAAAAAAACCGATATGGCATCTGTACTTCCAGGGACCCGGGAACGGGATCGCCATGCAAAATGGCACATTGGTTTTTCCCTCCCAATACTGGGACGAAAGCAAAAAGCCCGGCACCCCGCATGCTTCTATTATTTACAGCAACGATCACGGTAAAACCTGGAAATCGGGCATTGGCGCCAAATCGAACACAACTGAAAGCCAGGTGGTAGAAACTAAGCCAGGCGTATTAATGCTGAATATGCGCGATAACCGCGGAAGCTACAGAAGCATTGCCACTACTAAAGATTATGGAAAAACCTGGCTGGAACATCCCACTTCCTACAACGCGCTGCCCGACCCCGTGTGCATGGCATCCATTATTAAAGCAAAGGTGAAAGTGAAGGGCGTAATAAAGGAGGTGCTGTTTTTCAGTAATATGAACAACAGCGATGCGCGCGATCATTTAACCATCAAAGCAAGCCTCGACCTTGGTGAAACATGGCTGCCTGCTCACAAGCTATTGATCGATGAAAGAAAGTCTTACGGCTACTCGGCCTTGGTCCAGGTAGATGAAAACACCATCGGTATTTTATACGAAGGGGTACGGGACCTGAATTACGTAAATGTACCTGTATCAGATATTATTCAATAAAGGTTATAAACATGAATGGGCGCGAATGGATTTCATTGATCCTGCTATTGCTTGTATCCTTTGCTGGTAGTGCATACAGCGCCATAAAAGTTGCCGGCATTGATCAAGCTACTCTGCCTCCCAATGCAGCAGGCACCAAACTATTGGCCAAACCAATAGCGGCACATTTTACAGGCAACCTGGGTGGCCTGCAATTACCACCGGTGTTCTCGGATAATATGGTGCTGCAAAGAAAAACACCCATACCATTTTGGGGAATAGCAGATGCAAACGAACTGGTAACCGTACAATTGGGCAACCTTATAAAAAATACAAAAGCCCGAACAGATGGCAGGTGGCAAATTATTTTTCCTGCACAGAAAGCCACCTATTCTCCTTTAACAATTGAGATCAAAACAACAAAACATACACAATTATTTAAAAACGTACTGATTGGTGATGTATGGCTGTGCGCAGGTCAATCAAATATGTATTTTCCCTTGAAACAAAGTACAGGTGGCGATAGCATCATAAATTTGGCTGACAGCAGCCTGCCCCTGCGCCTGTTTAACTTTAAACAATTTGCACAAACAGAGAATCGGGCCTGGGACTCTATTGAACTTCTTAAAGCGAACCAGCTGGATTTTTTTTCGGGCCAATGGCAAACCAACCAAAAAGCTGAAGCAGCCTCCTTTTCTGCTATCGGCTATGTGTTTGGGAAAAAAATAATGGAGACCGAAAAAATACCTGTTGGTATGATTGAAATAGCAGTGGGAGGTTCACCGCTTATTTCTTGGGTGAGCCGCAAGGCTTTAGAAAATAATCCACTATTTGCACCTGCTTTTCAAGACTGGCGCAACACTGATTTCCTGGTACCGTGGTGCCGCAGCCGCGCCGATGTAAATCTGCAAAGAGCAAAAAACAATTTCCAGCGGCATACTTATGAGCCTTCTTATAATTTTGAAGCAGCGCTCAAAAAAATAATTCCTTTTCCAGTTAAAGGAGTGTTGTGGTACCAGGGAGAAAGCGATGCCGAAAATGCCGGATTATTTGAACAGCTGTTCCCTTTATTCGTACAGGATTGGCGCACACAATGGGACACTAACCTGCCATTTTATTATGTTCAGCTTTCGGGCATTGACCGTCCGGCATGGAATCATTTCAGAGACCTGCAACGCAGACTACTTCGCGCAGTTCCCAATACCGGTATGGTAGTAAGCAGCGATTGCGGGGATTCGCTGGATGTGCATTATAAAAACAAAATTCCTGTGGGCGAACGCCTGTCCAGGCTTGCATTGGCAGATACATATAAATGGCCTGTAACTTCCGGTGGCCCTTTATTTACAAGCGCGGTTATTAGTAACAGAAAAATAATAATCAGTTTTCAAAATGCTAACGGACTGAAAACAGCTGATGGTAAAGCTATTCGCGGTTTTGAAATACTTACACACAATGGTAATTTTATTAAAGCGGATGCAGTCATTCAAAATAACAAAATAATTATACCAATACCTTGGGGTATTACTCCTGAAAAAATTGCCTATGCCTGGCAGCCATTTACACGGGCCAATCTTGTAAATGAAGATTTATTACCTGCAAGTACTTTCATTGAAACAATAAAATAAAAAAAGTGAACAGAGAAAAACTTATACAGCTTAAAGATTTCTATGCAAACCAGTTATTAAATGATACCGTTCCTTTCTGGTTTCCGAGAAGCGTGGATACCGAATACGGCGGCTACCTTTTAATGAG
>DAOLFI010000783.1:0-2416 GCA_035326385.1 Niabella sp. | reverse complement strand
CCGACCTGGCCAATTTTGCCACTGCAAAAAATATAAGACAACTGATAAATAATCTGGAGAATGAAAATATAGTAGTGCGTTATTGGGCCGCACTTGGTTTAAGAAAATTGGGGCAGGATGCAAAACCTGCTATTACGGCCCTTACAAAAGCCCTCAACGATTCTTCCCCTGATGTTGTTATAGCAGCTGCCGAGGCGCTGTATTTTGCCGGACTAAAAGAACCGGCTGTTAAGGCTTTGGTTAAGGCTTTACAAAATCCCGAAACTACAGTGCGTTTGCATGCTTTAAATATTATTGATATTACCTGTAAGTATGATGGAGGCGTTTTAAAGGCTATAAAAGAAATGCTGGCAAAACCGGCTTTGCCCGGGGTTCAGTTTGATGTTATATTAGGTGAGTGGATGTTGAAAACAGGAACGGTAAAAAAAGATCAGAAACTCATTCAATTAAATTCTGAGTGATGTCGGGCCATCATTATGCATTATGATAGTATGTTCAAAATCCTGAAATAATGAAAGTGTTCAAAGTATATTTTTTGTTTGCCAAAACAAAACGGATTGCTATTTCGGCCATTATCATTGTAACGGTAATCATTGCGCTTGTTTTTACATCGCTTTCCTGTAAAAACAAGGCAAGAAGCACAAAGACAACCCAGGTTAGTTATAACTATGATGTTCGCCCCATACTTTCCGACAAGTGTTTTGCTTGTCATGGGCCGGATAAAAATACGCAGGAGGCAGGTTTAAGGCTTGACATAGAACAGTTTGCCAAAGCTCCTTTAAAAGAAACAAAAGGTGGGTTTGCCATTGTACCGGGAAAACCCGAAGCATCTGAACTTATTAAAAGAATAACCTCTGACGATCCTGCTTACCAGATGCCAACGCCCGAGTCGCATTTAGGTTTGTTAAGTGAGCAGGAAATTGCAGTGTTAACGAAATGGATCGAGCAGGGAGCAAAATATGAAAAGCATTGGGCTTTCATTCCGCCTGAAAAAACACCCTTACCGGAAATGGATAATGAAGACTGGGTAAAAAATGAGATAGACTATTTCATTACTGATAAAATGCAATTGAAAGGCTTTGAACCTAATGAGGAAGCAGATAAAGCAACCTTGCTAAAACGGATATCATTGGACCTTACAGGTCTGCTGCCCGACGTGGCATTGCAAAAACAATTTGAAGCTGATAAAAGTGAGAACGCTTATGAAAAAATGATTGATAAGTTGCTGGCAACTCCTCAATATGGTGAAAGAATGGCTCTTCACTGGTTAGATGTTTCAAGATATGCGGATAGCTATGGATATCAGGATGATGGGATCAGGACACAATGGCCTTACCGCGACTGGGTTATTCACGCGTTTAATAAGAACATGCATTATGATCAGTTTCTGACGTGGCAGCTTGCAGGTGATATGTTGCCCGATTCATCAAAAGAAAAAAAACTGGCTACTGCTTTCCTGCGTAATCATAAATATACTGAAGAGGGAGGCGTGATACCAGAAGAATACAGGGTTGAGTACAATCTGGATAAGGTGAAAACTTATACAAAAGGAATATTAGCCCTTACTGTTGAATGTGCTCAATGCCACGATCACAAATACGATCCTATTTCTCAGAAAGATTATTATGAAATGTTTGCTTTTTTTAATACAAGCAAAGAAAAGGGATTTGAAGGCGGTATAGCATTGTCATTACCTGCTAAAATACCAGTATTAAAGCTTACCGAAGCGGATACAAAAAGTATACTCAGCTTTATTAACAGGAAAGATACAGGAGATATTTTAGTTTCAGTGATGGAGGAATTGGACACACTGCGTACCACCTATGTTCTCAATCGTGGTGTTTACGATCAGCATGGAGAAGTAGTGACAGCCGGAGCACTGCCTGCGGTGATGGAATACGATACCACTAAATATCCTAAGAACCGGTTAGGCCTGGCCAAATGGACGGTAGATAAAAAAAATCCGCTGACAGCCCGTGTGTTTATAAATCAGGTGTGGGAGTTGTTTTTTGGCAAAGGCATTGTTAAATCATTGGGCGATTTTGGTATGCAGGGAAATCTGCCCACTCATCCCGAATTACTTGACTGGCTTGCAGTTGATTTCATGGAGCATGGCTGGGATATAAAAAGATTGATTAAAAAGATCGTCATGTCTGCAACTTACCAGCAATCATCCGAAATAAAAAAAGGCCATTTAGAAAAAGACCCGGATAATGTTTATTATGCCCGTGCTTCCCGCATCAGGCTGCCGGCGGAAAATATCAGAGACGTGGTATTAGGAAGCAGTGGTTTACTGGTAAAGGAAATTGGTGGCCCGAGTGTAAAGCCTTATCAGCCGAAAGGACTTTGGGAAAGTGCTACATCCGGCAGAGGAACACTGACCGTTTACCGTCAGGATAAAGGTGAAGATCTGTAC
>DAOLFI010000782.1:0-2419 GCA_035326385.1 Niabella sp. | reverse complement strand
ATGGCAGCGGCATTTAACACCGCTTGCAGTAAACATTGCGAAATACCTGCTCCAATCACTGTAATTAAAACAAAGGGCGGTAAACCGCCGCCCTGTTTTCTAACCACTTAAAAAATTATTATCATGTTACCAGTTATTCATATACCGCATGACCTTGTATTGCCTGATACTGATCAATGGCAATTCAGGTTCCAGATACAAAGCGAAACATCTGACCGTATTTATGTGATTTCCCAACACAAGAAAAAAAAGCATTGGGGCTGCTCCTGTATGGCGTGGAAGCGTTACAGGCATTGCAAGCACCTTAAAGCGTTGGGCCTGCCCGATTTTGAACAACCCTATGAAGTAAATTTTATAAAAGATTAAAACAATGGCAAAAGGATTTTTAGATGGCTACAAAAAATATGATACATCGGGCGGTTTTGGAAACGCCGCCCGATGGCGCAAAGCCTTTTACGAACGGATGGGCAGTAAGGAAGCCACTGAAATATTACAGGTAAAAGGAGAAACGCCCTATCAGGTTTTAGGTATTATGCCGGGAGCTTCACAATCGGAAATAAAAAAAGCATTCCGAAAACTTATTTCCAAGTGGCATCCCGACCGTAACCAGCACCGCACAGAGGAAGCAGAAGAAATGAGCAAAAAAATTATTGCTGCTTACAGCCTGCTTACCAATTAATCACTTTTAAAAACTTTTACAATGAAGATCAAATTAAAAATAAACAGGAAATACACGGTCATACAAATGCGTGAATGGTATCCCGTTGCTAAACGTGAAGAAATAAAGGTCATTAGCTACGACCCCAAAACCGGTATATATATCTATAAATACAGAAATAGCCAAATCAAATGGCTGTTACCGCGTGTAGCGGATAAGTGGCTTTTCTTTAAAGGCTATGACCTGCAGTTGCAACTGGACATTGAAACTGCTTATTTTAAAAGTAATGGTCAGTTCAATTTTGTCAGTAACAACCCGGAGCAGTTAAGACAGTATATTTTAAATAATTGTATTAACCCTGATCCTGAGCTGCTAATGAAAATCATGGTTACCCCAAAACGTAAAGAAGATAACAAGGGCGACTATGATTATATTTCTCTGTTTGAAAAGGAACAGTAAGGCATAATTTAAAATAAACCGGGGGCGCAGCCGGACAAGGTGCAAATAAAATATTTCACACTAAAAAAATTGGATCATGAAAAGAAATTATTTAGAAGATCTCCAAGAGATAAGAGAAGCCGCACAGCAGGAAATCGAACGAATAGTAACGCAAAGAAAAAGCCTTATACTTTTTTCTGAGGCTGATGATGAGGACGAAGAATGGACGGCAGATATCTACGACGATATACCGGACTTTCCCTTTTACCGCAAGTACGGGCATATAGATTATGCAGCCATAAAGGAAATGCATTTAAACGATGATAATATTGAAATTACCGGCATCCTGAAAGGAGAAGATTATCCTGAAAAAGTAAAAGTACAGCTAACAGAATTGGACGTGTATAGCAGTGCTTCCTTAGTGGATTATTTGCAGGGCATATCGTAATGGTGTAAAAGAATAAATATCTCATACAATTTAAAAGAAACAGGATATGATGTACATACATGTTTTTCACGGCAGGAAAACGATTGAAGAAGAAATGAACGATTGGGGCGATAACGGCCCTGTTGTAGCAGTAGATTTTGTTTCGTGGACATACGGCACGCTTAAACTGCATTACCCGGATTGGGACTTTGTTTTTGTTAAGCAGGTTGAGGGGTTGATCCCCATAGGTGATATGTATTACGGGGATTTTGAAATCCTTTCAGACATTGCCGAAATCGAAAAAGATAAGCCTGTCCTTTCGCTCGAAGCATTCGAGCAACTGAACGGCACACAATAGTGTCGATAGCACTTCATTTTTAACTATTCAAATAATCACTATGAAAAAGAAATTTAATTTCAGCATTCAGCCTCTTTTATACAATACCGAGGATCTGAAAGGCCCGATTCCGCAGGTGTTCTTTGCGCGGCAATTTGCGGAGCACGAAGGCGCTTTTTACTATAACCGGCTTGCCCGGGTGTCTTTTGAAAGACCAGAGATTAATAAAGCTATACCCGGTGCAGTGCCACTGATAGAAACCTTGCTACTTGGTGAATGGCAATCGGAGCACAGCACTTTGCATTTATGTATCCGGGCAGCGCATTCCTGTTGCAAGATTGCTACCGGGTATTATCCCAAACGTACTATAGTGATACATACAGAGTACCGGCATGCCCTGTTGCTGGACCAGCTCTCTGATAAGGAAATCGAGCAAATCTATACCTACATCTGGGATCATCCCGAATCAATAATGCCTGTCGATCCTCCGCAGTCAGGGTTAGATTAACCATATGAGAAAGCGGCATTTTTTCTGTCTTTTTTAGACAAAAAAAATAAC
>DAOLFI010000026.1:0-12176 GCA_035326385.1 Niabella sp. | reverse complement strand
TGAAATGAATAGCTTTTACCGGCTGTATTTTTTTTACAATATAGGAGGGGATAAGCAGCACCAACATACAAATTATAAAAGTAATTCCGCAAATAAGAAGCACTTCCCCTGCTGTTATCTGAACAGCCGCGCGATCCATATAATAAGCCTCTTCATCTAATTTTATAAAACCGGTTTTTACCTGGACATATAAAATAGCCAGACCTATGGCAGCGCCAATAAGAATGCCCCGGAGGGCAATAATGAGGCTGTGCCTCAGAAATATCTTTTGCACGGTCCAGTCACTGGCACCCAGCGCTTTTAACACGCCTGCCATGCGCATCCTTTCTAAAACCAGGATAATAAGGCAGGTGATGAGGTTAATGACCGCCACAACAATCATAATACCAATGAGCACATTTCTTGTGGTATCCTGCATATTCAGCCAGTCAAAAATATTGGGAATATAATCTTTGATATTCTGAACGCTCCAGTCTTCATCAAAGCCAGGCAAATGTGTAAATTGCTGTGTTACGGTATCTGCTTTTTTATAATCATGTAAAACAATTTCGTAACCACCCACCTGGTTTTGCTGCCAGTTGTTCAGCCTGCGTATAAGCTGGATATCCCCAATTGCGAAAGAGTTGTCAAAATCGCCGATACCTGTTTTGAAAATCCCTTTAATGGTTAGCCTGTCAGGTCTTTTAGAACCATCGGGACGTATAAAATAGATCAAAACTTTATCGCCTATTTTCAGCTTCAGCTCCTGTGCTGTTTTTTTGGATATCATGATATCGCGGCTGTAGGAACTGTCGTTAAAGTGGATAAAGCTGCCTTCCTCCATAAATGCTTTTAAATTGGCGGAGTCATAGCTTTTGTCCAGCCCCTTTACCAGTATACCTTGCAGATCGTCTTTTGTTTTAAGAATAGCGTACCTGGTAGCAAAAGGGTAGATGCTTTTTACATCAGGGCTGGCTTTTATTTGATGTACAATGTCTGAATTGTTAATGATGGGTATCTCTTCTGTAATAAGAGAAGAGTAGGGGAGTGTTTCCTGTATGCGCACGTGCCCCCAGAAGCTAAATACTTTTTCACTTACTTTTTTCTGAAAACCGTTGGCGAAGGCCAGTGTAATAATCATAGCTGCTACACTTATTACCGTGGCTACAATAGACAGCCTGATGATAAACCTGGAGAAAGACCGGTTTTTGTTGAACGCAATGCGGGTAGCTATGAAGGAGGATAAGTTGATAGGTTGATAGGTTAAAAGTTGACATATAAAATGTTCCCCTCTCCTTTGGGGAAGAGTTAGGGGTGAGGCCTACTGGGACTTCTTAGCATCTTCCAAAAACTTCGCCAGACCAATATCTGTTAAAGGATGATTTAATAAAGCCAGGATGGGCTCAAGCGGACAGGTACAAACATCTGCTCCTGCTTCTGCGCAGCGGATAATATGATTGGCATTGCGGATGGAAGCCGCCAGTACTTGTGTTTTAAAGCCTTGTATATTGTAAATATGTACGATCTGCTCAATCAACTGAACACCGTCCCAGCCGCTATCGTCAATACGGCCAATAAAAGGTGAAACATAGGTGGCGCCTGCTTTGGCAGCTAATATAGCCTGGCCTGCGCTGAACACCAGTGTGCAGTTGGTTCTGATACCATTATTTGTAAACCACTTAATAGCCTTAATGCCTTCTTGTATCATAGGTACTTTTACCACAATATTTTTGTGCAGGGCTGCCAGCTTCTTTCCTTCGGCTATAATGCCGTCAAAATCAGTGCTGATCACTTCTGCGCTGATATCGCCGTCAACAATATTGCAGATATCCACATAATGTTTCATAATAGCATCGTGGCCCTTAATACCTTCTTTAGCCATCAGGGAGGGGTTGGTAGTAACGCCATCCAATATGCCCATATCGTTGGCCTCTTTGATCTGGTCAAGATTTGCTGTGTCGATAAAAAATTTCATGTTATTTAATATTTTTATATTGACGATTTTATATTTTTTTGATTGCGATGTTTTTCAGGGAGCTGCTAAATTAAGCAAAAATGCCAACGCAGGGAGTTTCTATGGTTTTCAGGATTGTTAATTATAGTGCAATGTGCTTAACGGATGAGGTTCAGTAGTATTTAGACAATAGTACTTAGACGTTAGACTGTATCCGGTAACCAGCATCTAATGCACAGACCATGAACTATAAGCTAAAGAGGAGAGAGAAGTGATCAGAACATAAAAAAAGCAGGCTACTCACATCGCGCCGCTACAACCGAATATCCTTGCTGTCTTCCGACCCTGGGGAGGTTCATCAGGAGCTGGCCGTATGAGACCTGCGCTGCAAATATACGAATGTTTTTGTCAGCACCTCACTTTTTCAGCAGTGTCTTTTTCACAGCCGCTCTTTTGCTTTGATACAGAGGAACCTGGAATATCCTTTTATGGTACTCAAACAGTCGTTTTGCTACTCCACCATCCCATACTCTTCCTTCCACTCATGCTTCCACCTTCTATGGCTCCATAGCCACATATCAGGATTTTCTTTTATAACAGCTTCCAGGTATTGTACAAATTTTTGGGTTAATGGGACTGCTTCTCCTGGTTTTGGAAACGCTTCAGCCATCGAAAAAGTTACATTATAATAGCCTCTTTTGGGGCGACTTATGAAGGCGAATATTACTACGGTATTATTCTTTATTGCGTTTTTAGCCGGTCCCATAGTAAAAGCTGTAGGACGGTTAAAGAAGTTAAACCATCTGGCCTTTTGCACGTTGCCGGGGCTTTGATCGGCCACCAGTCCCAGGCAGTACTGCGTATTCCGGTGGGGTAAAAATTCAGCGGACATTTTGTGTGCGCTTAGGAGCACGGTGCCGCTTCGTGAGCGCATTTTTTTAAAAAGCCGGTCAAAGGTTTTATTGCCCAGTGGCATGTAAACACCCATGAATTTATAGCTGAGATGCTTTACCGCGGTTACATTGCCCCACTCCCAGTTAAAGTTATGGCCCAGGTGCAGCTGAACAGAGCGTCCCTGTAAATAATACTTTTCCACTACTTCCCAATTGCCGGTAAAATGTTTTTCGAAAAAGCTGTCTGGCGCAGAAAGCAATTTGATCGTTTCTATCATCGAGTCAATAAACTTATGATAAAAATTTTTGGCAATGCGTGTTCTTTCTTTCAGCGTTTTATCAGGAAACGCGATCAACAGGTTTTGCATTACTACCTTTTTCCGATATCCTGCTACATAGTAAATAATAAAATAACAGAAGTCTGAAATAAGATAGAGTGCCCTTAGAGGCAGCAGGGAAAACAAATACAGGAAAAAGTAAATGATATAATACATTAGTTAAGTTCATAGTTCATAGTTCATAGTTCATGGACGTATCCATTAACCATGAGCTTTTTACAATACAATATTTTGCAGCAGCTCGCTTTTATTCGGATAATCGGTATTATAATTAAGGCCACGGCTTTCTTTACGGAAGCTGGCTCCTTTTACAATAAGGTATCCCACGGTAATGAGGTTGCGAAGTTCGAGGATATTGGGCGAAAGTGTGCTTGTTTTGTAAAGCTGTTCGGTTTCTTCCCATAACAGGTCAATTCTTCGCATGGCGCGTTGCAGCCTTATGTTGTTGCGTACAATACCTACATAATCACTCATTACCTGCTGAATTTCTTTAAGACTTTGGGTAATAAGTATCAGCTCTTTGGGCGTGCTGGTACCCATAGCATTCCAGCCAGGTATGTTCAGTTTAAAGGTAGGATGCTCGGGCAGCTCGTTATTATCTACTTTTTGAGATACATGCACAAAACACCGGTGCGCAAAAACCATAGCTTCAAGCAGTGAGTTACTGGCAAGGCGGTTGGCCCCATGAAGCCCGGTGCTGCTGCATTCACCAACGGCGTACAGATTCCTTATTGAGGTCTGGCCCCACTCGTCTACTTTAATGCCTCCGCAGCTGTAATGTGCTGCGGGCGCTACGGGAATCATATCTTTTGAGATATCAATGCCAATACTTTTACACTTCTCATAAATATTGGGAAAATGCTCAATAAATTTTTCAACCTCAAAATGCCTGCAGTCCAGCCACACATGCTCTGTACCGGCTGTTTTCAGCTCATTGTCTATAGCACGGGCTACAATATCGCGGGGCGCCAGGTCTTTACGCTCATCGTAATGCTCCATAAAAGCTTCCCCGTTTTTATTACGCAGGATACCTCCATCACCACGCACTGCTTCAGTAATTAAAAATGCCTGTCCGCGTAAACCCGGTTCGTATAAAGCAGTGGGATGGAACTGGATGAATTCCATATTTTCAATACGGCCTTTGGCCCTGTACACCATTGCCACACCATCGCCCGTTGCAATACCGGGATTAGTGGTAGTACGGTACACCTGCCCGTTACCACCACTTGCCAGGTAAGTGGTTTTAGCCAGTATGGTTTCTATTTCGCTGGTATGTAGGTTAAGTGCATATACGCCATAGCATTCAATGTCCGGGGCCGATTTGGTAACCAGGTACCCCAGATGGTGCTGGGTAATAATATCCACCACAAAACAATGTTTAATGATCTCTATATTTTTTAAACCGGCCACTGCCTCAAGCAGGGCACGCTCCATTTCCCATCCTGTAATATCCTTATGGTGCAGTATGCGAAACTCGCTGTGGCCTCCTTCTTTGCCACGTTTATAATCACCATCCAGTTCCTTATCGAAATTGGTTCCCAGGGCTACTAATTCGTTAATACGATCGGGGCCTTCCTTTACCACGATCTCTACAATTTTTTCATTACAGAGCCCGTCACCGGCTATAAGCGTGTCCTCTATATGCTTTTCAAAGCTGTCGTTCTCAGAATCGTTTACTACTGCCACACCGCCCTGCGCATACTTTGTATTGGTTTCATCTGCAGCGGCTTTGGTTAGCACCAGCACTTTTTTATCGGGGTATTTGGATGCCATTTTATAGGCATAAGTGAGCCCAGCTATGCCTGTACCTATTACTAAAAAATCTACCTGTTGCATGTATTTGCCTTAAATTTTTATGGTCCGGGCTGTAGTGCAGGTGGCATCCTTGTTGCGTCGCACTCTTCATCGTCCCGGTTATATGGCATCAAACCTACAGAAAAATTTCCGTTCATAAACAGTTATTACTTTTTGAGAGTGCGGCAAATTGCTACAATGATATTGAGTATTAATAACAATCTATCATAGGCTATTTCAGTATTAAATATTTTTCGGAAACGGATCTTTAAACCTCATCTTCATATCGAACAGGTATTTTTCATTATCCTGCAGCAGGCATTGTTCCAGGTCGAAGATCATTTTTTCCTTTTGAATATCCTGTCCTATAAAAACCAGCTCATTCATCCTGTCGCCCCATTGTTTGCTCCATCTTTCTTCGATCACGTCCCTGTTATACACGTAAGAGGGATATCGCACTCTTTCATTAAAAGGCATGCTACACCACCATACACCTGCTCTTTCAAGGCGGGACGAACCGCCAGCCTGTGAAAAATTTAAAGCATCGTTAGGACGGGAGGCCAGCCAGAACAGCCCTTTGGCACGGATAATATTTTCCGGGTATTGCGTATTAAGGTAGTGCCAGAGTCTTTCGGGATGAAAGGGCCGCTGATCACGAAATACAAACGAGCTGATGCCATATTCTTCCGTCTCCGGCGTATGAGTTTCTGCCTCTAATTCCTTTTGCCAGCCGGCTGAAGTTTGTGCCTCTTCAAAATCAAAAAGTCCTGTGTTCAGTATTTCTTTTGGTTCTACCTTCCCAAATGAGGAAGTAATGATCTTTGCACCAGGGTTTAACTTGCGGATAGCAGCTTTTAATATGCCTGCAGTATAAGTATCTACGAGATCGGTTTTATTTAAAATAATCACATTGGCAAATTCAACCTGGTCCGTCAGCAAATTCACAATGGTGCGGTCGTCACCTTCCATGTTGGTTAAGTTACGATCCTGCAGCAATTCGGTTGTTCCGAAATCTTTGAAGAAATTGAAGCAGTCCACTACGGTAACCATTGTATCAATGTAGCTGAAACGGGAAAGGTCTATGCCATTGGCTTCATCTGCGTAGCTAAAAGTTTGCGCTACGGGAACCGGTTCGCTGATGCCGGTGCTTTCGATCAGCAAATAATCAAAACGGTTTTCTTTGGCCAGTTTTTCCACTTCCAGCATCAGGTCTTCCCGCAAGGTGCAGCAAATACAGCCATTGCTCATCTCTACCAGTTTTTCTTCCGTGCGCGATAAAGTATGCTCGTTCTCTACCAATCTTGCATCTACATTTATCTCGCTCATATCGTTTACAATAACGGCTACTTTCAGTCCTTCTTTATTGTGTAAGATATGATTGAGCAAAGTAGTTTTACCGACCCCTAAAAAACCGCTCAAAACGGTTACGGGAAGCTTTTTGCTAACAATTTTTTGGGCAGGGGATAAGGATTGTGCATAGTCTTCTGTCATGAGAAAATAGTTTATAGTTTTACTTATAGCAGCTTATAGCAGAAGGAACAAGTATTACCAGGAGCCCGCCACGCGTCCCAGCCATTCAATAATGTTCTTCAAATGTTGCGTTCCATATAGCTGGGCAAATTTTTTTGTTTCGGGATGATTGCTTTCTTTATAGATGTCAAGGCGACTTTTTGCAAAGTCTTTAGTGAGTGGAATCCTGCATTCATTTACGATGCAATATTGCCACTGTTCAAATGTTTGAGGTATCATTGTTTGCCGGGCTTAATGTTTGTGATTTTTGAAATTGATAATATGCGCGGTTATCAGTAATGCGGCGCCTATATAAATCAATGGCGAATGGATGTGGAACAGCATATCCAGCAATACCGAAACAGCGATCAGGCCGATGGCAGTCCAGAAAGTGTATTTCAGCTTTTTAGATTCCATGTTGCCGGTAACCCGGTACACTACAACAGCGCCTATCAGTAAAAAGGCCGCATCAATATATGCATCGTGCTCGTGCTCTAAGCCCAGGGGAATAACCATCAGCACGGGAAATAACAGGCAATGGATTAAGCACAATACAGCGGCGGATATGCCTAGCCAGTCAAATATTTTCGCTTTCATAAAAAGATTTTGAGTATAATTATTTGCAACATTGTTGCAAATATATGATTTTTTGTTTTTGCTGTTGAGATAGAAAGAATATTTTTATTAAGCAGTACAAAGCAGACCCAAGGGAGGTTTTACAATCAGACCCTGCTTCGGCAAGCTATCCGAAGGAGTCTTTTAGACAGCATGACATCCGTTTTGTCATTTTAAAGAACTTAATTCGCAATTATTTGTGCTCAACACGACATTCTTTTTTTTGGTGATAGCTTGTCAGTTTAACATATTCAATTCTTTATTTACGTCTGCCAATAACATGTTGAGCAAAATTCTGGTAATTAGTGTGTACGAAAAGCTATTGTCGTCCTGACCGTAGGGAGGGACCTCAACGTGAACCTGAAACTTATTATATCGCTGTTTTATACTAAATGCAGCCCCACGTTGAGATCTCTCCGTTACTGGTGTGGAATGACAGTAAAAATTTTGTCATTGCCCCATTGAGTTGTAACGCAAATTTTTAATTTGTCGAGACATCTCCCTCCGGTCGATGGGATGACACTTATATATCATCGCCACATTGATTGGGCCCGCTTATAGGAAATTGGGAATGACTAGAGAAAGAGATGGGAGCTGCGAAAAAATCCGATACGAAAAACATTTCCATAACATCTTACTTCTTCACCTCCTCCGTATTCCTGAATATGTATATAAAATCATTTACATTGCTGTCATTAAGTTCCAGCGTTCCCTTCATGTAGCAATACTGGTCTGTGTTATATCGTTTGGGTTTGGATTTAAACTTTAAGGAAATAACAGATTCAACACCGGCGGCACCACAGAAAAAGCATGCGGCATAAGTATTTTGGGATATAGCATATAAGCCGCTTTCAATATCCAGCGGTATCATATAACCTGCTATAATCCACTCTTTCCCCGCCATCTTCTTAACACTGTTTCCAAATACCGGGTATAGAATTTCTGCATCAAACTGTTTATTATATTTAAGAACGTAGTTTACATCAGCCAGCTGGTTCCATTTTATCTCAGAAGCGAAAAGACTCCATGTATTACCGGCAACATTTGTTTTATACTCAACGGCATCCGGTTTTTGCCTGTAAGTAAAAGCAGCATGTGCATTATTTATAAGCCCATGTCTGCACATGGATGAGAAGTTAGTGGTAACAATAACCAGCACCAATGCTGACCAAATCACAGGCTTTCTTATTTTATCCATTTGCCAAGGTTTTTGAAATGTTAATGAACCATGCTTTGATGGCAGGCGTCAGCGATGCGATCAACCCTATGAGTACTGCCAGCAGGCATAAGTAGATCTCAGCAGGCAGCTGTAATGCCCATGACTGAACCGAGAGATGGTAATCTTTTTCAAAGCGGCCTGCAACTAACCACAAGGCCGAGCGGCTTAGTAAAAGCCCGGTAATAATACCTGCCATGCTTAGCAAAAGTCCTTCCATCAGCACTAACCATACTAATTTCCCCTGGCCGGCGCCCATAGTGCGCATCAATGCCAGCTCATATTTTCTTTCTTTCAGAGAATTGAACAGCGCTACAAATACACTTAACCCCGATAGCAGCATAATGCCCCATGCTATGTTCTTTAACGTATCAATACCTACGCCGAATAATGTAAAGAGACGATTCACTTCAATAGCAGGAACGGCGGCCATCATATTGGTTTGCTGATTAATGATACGGGGTAGCTGAACCAGGCCCATCGGGTTCCGGAATTTTAACAGAACAGCTGTCAGCTCTTTTTCTGCTTCGCTATGCGCAGTTTCATGCTCCTCATCGTGATGGTGATGTTCGCCTGCCTCGTGATGTTTTTCAGCATCATGCTGATGACCGTTTGCAGCATGATGTGCTTCCCCTTCATGATGATGCTCATGTATTTTCCATACACTTTCAATATTGCCGATAATAAGATTGTCCACCACGCTGCCGGTGGGGTTCAGCACACCTGTTACGGTATAAGCTTTTTCCCGGTGCTCTTCGCCGTGCTCATCCTGCCCGTGCGTACCATAAAAGGTGCTGCCTGTTTTCAGCTGCAGCTTACCGGCCAAAGCGCTGCCCACAACCACTTCGAAATTGTTTTTGTACAGGCTCCCTGTTGCTACTACAGCGCCATATTGATCCAGGTAATCTTTGGTAGTCCCGATAATGCTATATCCTTTGTAGGAGTCGCCGTAAGCCAGCGGAATAGCCTTTTCAACAAAAGGATGTTTCATCCATTTTTCAGCTTCTTCGAGTTTTATATTACCGGTGGGGGCATCTACATGATATACTGCCGATAATATTAGCTGCAGCGGGCTGCCTTTAGCGCCCATCACCATATCAATACCGCTGATGGTACGGCTGAACTGGTTTTCAAACTGGTTTTGCAGCAGGATGAGTAAAGAAATGATACCTACGCTTACGGCCAGCAGTATCCAGCACAGCAAAGTGCTGAGCGGTTTGTAAAGTAAATTTTTCCATGCAAGTTTAAGCATCATAGTAATTCAATTTTTTGATGAAAAAGCTGTTTCAACCGCTGGTCATGTGTTACAATTACAAGGGCTGCATTGGTAATTGCTGCCTGCTCCTGGAGCAACGTGGCTACTTTATGACAGTTTTCATCATCTAAGCTCGATGTTGGCTCATCGGCTAAAATTACCGCCGGGTTATTCATCAGGGCTCTTGCAATGGAGGCTCTTTGCAACTGTCCCTGACTGAGCCGGGAGGGCTTTTTATTTGCCTGCTCTGCAATATTCAGCTGTGTAAGTAACTCTTTCGCCCGTTCTTTATTGGTTTTAATGCCTGTGAGGTATGGCGCCAACAACAGATTCTCTATTACCGATAAGGATGCTACAAAATGCGACTGCTGAAAAATGATGCCTGTTTTTTGTCCCCTGAATTTGTCTAAAGAGCCTGCATGTAAAGCCGTGATATCTGTTCCATCAATGTAAATGTGTCCGCTTTGAGGTTTTAACAATCCTGCTAACAAATGCAGTAAAGTGGTTTTTCCCTTTCCGGAAGAACCTGTTATCAATAAGATATCGCCTGCCTTACATTGGATATCAGGAAACCGGAACTGTACCGCCGGATAAGAAAATTGTATGTTGTTTGTTTGCAGCATTGCTGTAAAGAATTTGAAACTTATACTGTTTCGGCAGTGTTCTTATTTATGCCTGCATTGTATGCGATTTGACCGGCTTGTAATTGTTTAGAATCTAAATAGGTGTTATCAGGACCTGCTTACAGCCGCAGCTTTTAACATCAGGTTATGCAATTCGTAATTTTTTACAAAAGGTTTCAGCAGCTCACTGCCAGGGCCGTACATGGCCAACTCTACATAATCTGCTGAATGATCCATTGAACCCCAGCCTACCGATATATATTTTTCCTGTATCTGCGCCAGGTGTTTGAAAGGAAGCTTCCTGGGATTGTATAAGCCTGTTTCATCTAATTGCTGGTAATGTTTCAGCAGCTCTTTTGCCTCATCTTCGGAAGGTGCCCAGTTTTGGGCATGTTCAATGCGTTCCCTCACCTGTTGATAGGAGTATCCGTTATTGATGCCGTTCAGTATCCAGTCGTTCGTATGCTTAAAGGTGTGCATACGGTCAAAGTTTTTATCAGCCTTACTGCCATAGAACAAGCCGGGGTTCGCATTGCCGTGGTCGGTAGTGATGATCACTAGCGTATTGCCGTCTTTTTCCGCAAATGCCATAACACTTTGTAAAGCTTCATCAAAAGCAACCTGCTCACAAATCAGTGCTGCTGCATCATTAGCATGTGCTGCCCAGTCTACTTTGCCGGACTCTACCTGTAATACAAATCCATTTTTGTTTTGACTTAATATGGAAATGGCCTGCTGCGTCATTTCGCTGAGCGTTGGTACTTTATTTTTTAGTTCTCTATTCTGATCACGATCTAAGAGATAGGGCAATCCGCCTTTATGAAACACACCCAGCAAAGGTCTGCCCGGGTTGCTTTTAAGCGCTTTTAATTCATCGCGGGTGGTTGCCACGCTGAAATTTTTATTGCGGTATTCCTGTAAAAGGTTTCGCTTATCCTTTCTTGTATCGGGAAGAAAGTTATCAATGCCACCGCCCATCATAACATCAAATTTCAGTGTAAGATATTGCAGGGCTATTTCATCCATATCTCCCCGGCTCTTGCTGTTAACACAAAATCCTGCAGGTGTGGCATGCGCTATGGGCACTGTGGTTACACAACCTACTGCTTTGCCCGCTGCTTTAAATTTTTGAAGAATAGGTTCATTAAAGCTGCCGTCAGCATTGACATTTAAGGACCCATTGGGTACTCTTACACCGCCGCCCCAGGAAGAGCTTCCGGCAGCAGAATCGGTAACCATTGAGCTTGCCGAAGCCGTATCCATCAAAGCCCTTGTTATTTTCTGTTCATCATATAATGTTAGCCAATGGCTTCTCCGCCCTTCTTTGCGCTGTAAAAACATATCAGCCATGTTGAGTGTGCCGGTGCTCATACCATCGCTTACCATGAAAATGATATTGCGCGCAGTTTTGCCTGCTCTTTTACGTTGCCTTTCGGAAGCTATAATTGTATTGCCCCCCAATAAAGTTGTTCCCAGGAGTGTAAGGGAACTGTTCTTAAAAAAATCCCTGCGTTGCATAATAGAATTTGTTTTTTAAATATACTGATCAAGGCAAAGGTTACAATAAATAGGTTACAACACTATTGTTAACATAAACTTATTATGGTAACAATGAATGATTAAATTCATAAATTAATAACCGGGGCCGCCTGAAAACCGCCGGCTATTAGTTTTATGTTAATGAAGAGTTTTCGTATTTAAAGTGAGTAGTAAATGGTCAGTTGTGAGTAGGTATATGCAATTACTTACTATTCACTACTGACCACTCACACTTAACATAGCACTATTAATATAACTGCGCATCCACCTTAGTGGTTATGCTCCTCTTCTGCATGAATTTCTATCTTTAGCTCCAGCTCATTTGTTCCTGCAAAGACAGTAGCATAATCAGCACGGTTCCAGTCTGCGCGGGTAATAGTAGCTTTAACGCCGGCATTTAGCTTGCGCATAATAAAAGTAACTTCTTTTTCGCCTTCATTATCATCGCCAATTCTAAAGTA
>DAOLFI010000781.1:0-2423 GCA_035326385.1 Niabella sp. | reverse complement strand
CGGTTTTTTATTCCCGGTTTCTTTAATCCAGTTAGCTGCTTCGGCTTCCATGCCACCGCCAATTTCACCTATCATTACAATAGCATCAGTTTCGGGATCATTCATTAGCAACTCAACAGCCTCTTTGGTAGGGGTGCCAATAATAGGGTCACCACCAATACCAATAGCGGTGCTAATGCCCAAACCGGCTTTTGCCACCTGGTCGGCCGCTTCGTAAGTAAGGGTTCCAGATTTGCTTACAATACCAATCCGGCCCTGCTTAAATACAAAACCCGGCATAATGCCCACTTTACATTCGCCTGCTGTAATAACACCTGGGCAGTTAGGACCGATCAGCCTGGTGCCTGTACCTTGTAAATAATGTTTCACTTTTACCATATCCTGCACAGGAATACCTTCTGTAATACAAACCACTAATGCAATACCGGCTTCAGCAGCTTCCATAATAGCATCTGCAGCAAATGCCGGCGGAACAAATATGATACTCACATTAGCTCCTGTGGCTTTTACACAGTCCGATACGGTATTAAAAACCGGCCTGTCGAGGTGGGTAGTGCCACCTTTGTTGGGTGTTACACCGCCTACAACTTTGGTTCCGTATTCGATCATCTGGGTAGCATGGAATGTACCTTCTGTACCGGTAAAACCCTGCACTAAAACTTTAGAATCTTTATTTACTAATACTGACATTTACTATATATTTTTTGTAATGTAGATTTTGGGTTGGTTGCAAATGTAAGGAAAGCTGTGCATAGTCGGCGGCTCATTGTTCATGGTTGATATTTCTGGTTACCGGTTGCTGAATATTGGATACAAGATACTGGTTACTCGCTCAAAGTTCGGTTCCAGACATCAATCATCAGGTTTTAGAACACAAAGGTCAGGAGTATAGAATTTCTATATCATCAGAAAGTTCGAGAGATGAAGACGATGCCAGCCTTTGGCTTCCGGCTCTCTGCTAATAGTTACTTTTCACTATATCCACAACCTTAAACTTTTTAACCCTGTCATCTGTTATCCGTAAACTGCCCAATTTTCACCTGCTCATCACTCAGCAGCGGGCCCCACAATACCATCGCCATCCATATCTGTATTAAATTTTTCTTCCAGCGCATCGCGCACCTCATCATGCACATCTTCGGGGATTTCGCCCGTTTCCTGTATCATACGCATGTGTTTGGCATCCTGTAAAAACTGCGAGGCAAAAATAAATTCGTTGAGCTTCTGGTTATCGCTGTATATAATTTCCTTATTGGTTCCTTCCCACTCCTTTGTACCCTGGTGCATATACACAATATGATCGCCAATTTCCATTACACTGTTCATATCGTGGGTGTTCATGATAGTAGTAGTTTCATATTCCTCGGTTATTTCTTTAATCAGCTTGTCAATAACAATAGAGGTTTGAGGATCAAGGCCGGAGTTGGGCTCATCGCAGAACAGGTATTTGGGATTTAACACAATAGCCCTGGCCAAAGCCACACGCTTTTGCATACCACCACTTATTTCTGAAGGGAATTTTTTGTAGGCATCTTCCGCCAGGTGCACCCTGTCCAGCACTTCTTTAACCCGTTTTTTCTTTACAGCATACTTATCGGTACTGAACATATCCAGGGGGAAAATCACGTTCTGCTCCACGGTTTGGCTGTCAAACAGTGCTGAACCCTGGAAAAGCATCCCGATCTCTTTCCGGATGGCCTTTTTTTCTTCCAGCGACATTGTTATATAATTCCTTCCGTTATAGATCACTTCTCCCTCGGTAGGCTGCATCAGGCCCACAATGCACTTCATTAAAACGGTTTTACCGCTGCCGCTTGAACCAATAATAAGATTACACTTACCCGGTTCCATTACCGCGCTCACGTCCTTCAGCACTACCTTTTCGCCAAAACTTTTTTTAATGTTTTTTATTTCTATCATTACTATATATGGTTGGCAGATGAAAGATGACTGTATTATTATATGATATCTGCTGTCCTGCTAACATTCCTTAAATATGCTTGTATACTGCTGTCTTTATTTGTACTGCCATCTGTCTTCTGACTAAGATTAAAGCATCAATGCCGATAATATATAATCTGCCAGCAGTAACAGCACACACGAAACTACCACGGCTCTTGTACTTGAACGCCCGATCTCTAACGCACCGCCTTTTACATGGTAGCCGTAAAAAGAAGGAACACTGGTAATAAGGAACGCAAATACAAAGCTCTTGGTCAGTGCAAAAAATACATTGTAGCCGTTAAAGTTCATCAATAGCCCGTTGTCGTAAATAGATGGGTCTATAATACCCGCTGCAGAGCCTGCAATACGTCCGCCAACAATACCCAAAACCATTGCTATGATGATCAATAGCGGAATGGTTACCACCCCTGCCAGTATTTTAGGCAGAATTAAATACGCCTTGGTGTTGATACCCATAA
>DAOLFI010000780.1:0-2423 GCA_035326385.1 Niabella sp. | reverse complement strand
AAGCTTTCTTTTGAAATAACCCAACCGGCACTTAAAGAATAGAACCGACCCCAGTAGTTTTCAGGCGCAAACTTTGTTGAAGCATCTGTTCTGAACAAAAACTCTGCAAGATATTTAGAGTTATAAGCATAATTTAAACGGCCAATGTAACCCAGATTTCCTCCTTCATACTTAAAAGAACGTCCATCAATTGTTCCGGATGCTCCGGTAAGTATCTGTCCATTACTGCCTGGATAAGGATTCTCACGCGAAACATCCTCCTGTGTTGTTTCAGTTTCTGAACGCTCAGCACTGAACAAAGCGGAAATTTCATGTAAACCAATTTGCTTGTTATAGCTCATCACAAAGTTAGCCTGAGTTAACTTAGATCTTGTTGTACTAAAACCAAGTCTGTTATCATTAGTATAATAAGCTGAATCTCTAACGGTAGCTCCTTCATAAATATGCTGATTTTCTCCTGACAGATTAAATCTGTAAAGCATATATCTGGAACCCAGTCTTTCATATCGGCTGAAATCAGTATTTCGGGCATAAGATCCTCTCAGCTTTAAACCTTTAAGAAAATTAGGCTCATATTCTGCATAGAAGTTAATTGTGCTGGTTGACTGATCTTCTTTTGTATAATTATTATTATCATCAAGCTCAAAAAAATGATAGCCGGAAATATTATTACTAGATGTAGATCCTGGCATTTTCGCCGGCCTGCCATCAATAGAGGTTGGAACATAACGCGGGGCCATTAACATCATGCGATAATCATTTTCCACGTTTTCCCCTCCAATTTTGCTGAATACTTTTTTGTTATCGGTAAGCACTCCCGCAACCTGAAGACCTACTTTTAAGCCGGTAGCAACTATTGCATCAGTACCAGCACGGTAAGTCCAACGATCATAATCCATAGATCCCAAATTACCATTTTGATTAAAATAAGATATACTACCAAAGTAGGTAGCTCTATCTGCACCACCGCTTAAGTTAACAGTATGTCTGGTATTCTGAGCCTTTTTCCATGCCTGATCTACCCAGTCATGATTAACAGTTTTAAAATGATCTAATTCATCCTGGCTAAAAAATCTTGTCCTATCATCCTTATTCGTAATGTTTGCACCATTTGGACCATTAACAATATTAATATATCTGGCTAACTCATAAGCGCTCATCATTTTTGTTCTATAAGCCTCCTCATTCCAGCCGTAAGAGCCGTTGTAAGTAATTCTTGGTTTGCCGATGGCCCCGCGCTTGGTTGTAACAATAATTGCACCGTTCGCAGCTCTGGAGCCATATATTGCAGCAGCACCGTCCTTAAGAAAACTGATAGTCTCAACCTCGGTTGGGTCAAGATTATTGAACATGGTAGCATCATTCAAACCTTGAGAAGTTACCTGAATCACACCATCAATAACGATCAAAGGAGTGGTTGTACCACCATCTTTTGAAATGCTTTCGGGATTCCTTAAGAGTAATGTAGGTTGCACTCCTGGCCGGCTAATACCACCACTAACAGACAATCCCAAAACCCTACCAGCCAATGCTGCACCAAGATTTCCCGTAGGAAGGTCCTGAACTTCTGCTGCTTTAATAGATTCTATAGATCCGGTTAAATGGGATTTTTTTTGCGTACCATAACCTACCACTACTACTTCATCAAGGCTGGTAGATAATTTGGTCATCTTTATTAATAAAGGTCCGTCTCCTGAAACTGTAATAGCTCCCAATTCATATCCAATATGCGAATACTCTAATACTGCACCGCCTGTGGGTACATTTAAAGTAAAAACACCATCCTGGTTAGTAACCGCAGATTGAGGAGCGTTTTTCACTGTGATAGTAACTCCTGAAATGGGAGCCTGAGTGGAATCATCCACAACCGTACCTGTAACAGTTTTTGTTTGCGCCATCACCATATTATGATAACATACAAACAATACAAACAGGCACGTAAACCTTAAAATGTGCTTGAAATACATATGGCTTTTTGATTTTAAAAAACTTGTGATTAATATTATAAAAAGTTGGGTTTATTTTCCATTTCAGAACTTTCGCTTTCGCCGCAGTACACATCCATAAGCAATCGCAAAAAGCGTTTTGAAAAAATAGTTTGCTGAAACAGTCAGGTTAAAGTAAAATTGAACCTATGAAAGTCTGCACTCTGGTACTTTCCTTTTAAGAGCAAAATTCCTTTAACGCAATCGCTACCTGTAAAGCTTCCCGCTGATACATAAAGATCAACCTTATTATAAACTACAAGCATAATTTGAAAGAGGTTACAGGTATTACACAACCGTTCACTTTTCAAAAGTAGACCCTTAACAATCCTGTAACAATGCAAGGTTTCACTAAGGGGATGGAAGATTTTACTATTTCATATAACGGTTTGTATTAATAAAAAAATGACGCATAATAAGGGTTCATTACAGGGCTAT
>DAOLFI010000779.1:0-2426 GCA_035326385.1 Niabella sp. | reverse complement strand
CGCATTTTTGCAAGTAACACTATGGGAATGAATTTTTCCATGGGGCCCGATAATAATGGGAATGTCAAACCTGGCTTGTGGTTTGACATTTGGTCGTACGATAATTCAGGATGGCCCAGCCCTTTCGATGAGGGCGTTTTTTACCATAGTTTGGCTGCAAATATCCCTAATGATGGACAATGGATGCATGTGGCCATTGTAAAGAATATCAATCAATCAGGAGCCGATCCTTCATATCCATTGGAAGAGCGGGTTAGTGCAGGTCAAATGGGCCTGTATATTAACGGTAAATTGGCTGGTATTTCCAATGCACCGCTATCTATGACAACGCTTTCTATCGATAATTTCTTTATAGGCCATTTGAATGGTGCTTCAGATTATTTAAAAATAGATGAGTTCAGATTTTGGGGTGTTCCGCTGGTGCGGTCTCAAATAGAGTCGCGCATGAACAATGAAATAGATAATAACTCAGGCTCATTAATATTGTATTACAACTTTAATTCTTCCATTCCCAATGCTACAAGCTTTAGTAATAAATCAAGAGGGTGGGGTAGCCCAACAACGAACGCATCTCCGGAAGATTTTAGATTGGAGCTATACAGTTCAGGAGGTGAAGCACCCAAAGCAGTGAACGATATAGAATATGCAACTACACAATCGGGCAACTGGAACGATCCCAATACGTGGGGAGGGGTATTGCCTCCACCCGGAGAGGTGGTTACCATTAACAATGATATTACCATTTCATCACCGGTAGAAGTGGCCGGGTTAAATCTGAATAATGGTAAGCTAACGATTAGTGGAAGCAGCCTTACGCTTCTATCTCCCCCCATGGGTGGCAGCAAAGATGCTTATATAAAAACAGAAAATGAAGGAAGCCTTCATTTAAAAACCCACTATAAATATGGAGCACTCATACCTGTGGGCGGAAACAGTTACAACCCATTATATGCTGAGCGCGATAATTACGATAATGAAGAATTTATATTCAGCAGTAGTAATAATCTTGCTGCCAGCGGTATTTCTTCATCACAGCCAGGCGTTGGCAATCTTTGGTACATAACTCCACATAGTGGTACAACCTTATCAGCGCCCCTTTTAGTAAAAATGTATTGGGATGAGGGACAGGAATTAAACGGATTTAATATAGCTCAGGCACAAATAGGAAATTTGCATGAAGGAAACTGGACGTATATAACAGTTGATAGTGTGGTATCCTACCCTGCAGCCGGCATGAGGGGTGTTGCATTTAAAACCACGCAGTTCTCGCCATTTATTCCGGTATATAATAATATTATTCCGCTGCCAGTAACTTTCGGTGATATTATGGCAATTATAAAAAATGGAGTATTACAAATAAACTGGACCTCCATAACAGAAACTAATAACAGCCATTTTATTATTGAAGCTTCCACGGACGGACGGCGTTTTACAAAAATAGGTACAGTACAGTCAAAAGCTGAAGGCGGAAACAGCAGTAGTTCCCTTAGCTACAGTTTTGAAACAAATGCAGGCAGCGTTGCCTTTGCATCGCTTGCCGGTTTAGCAGTTTTAGGATTGTTATTACCCATTGGTAAAAAGCAGCGCCAACTGATGGTTCTGGCTATGTTGTTTTGCGTTGTGGGCTTTATTGCCTGTAGTAAGAACGCCAGTGATTTGGAAACCAGCAATGACCAGCAATTATATATCCGTATTGCGCAGGTAGATATAGATGGTACCACCTCGTACTCAAAAACCGTAAAGGCAGTGAGAAAATGAGTGAATATGCCAATGAGCGAATAGGATAATGTGCTAATGGCACTCGGTTTTTCCTCGGTAATAAGTATCCGGCAGGAGCAGCCTTCAGTCTGTGGTTCATTGCTCATGCTCTGTTATCTGACAGCTTCTCTCAAAAAGAAAAAAACTGATGACCTTCTTACTTTCTCTGAGATTTAAAAAGGAGAACAACGGTTCTTATATATTTTTTAATGCATAAAAAAATCAAAAATAATGAAACAACTCGCACTAGCTATACTATGCATGACGTTGATAACTGCTGTAGAGGCACAGGATTTTAACTTCGGTGTGACGGCAGGACCCAATTTAAGTACGGCAAGGATAACCGAAGGAGATGGCGAATACATTGACGACATCAAACAGCCTGCTTATGTCATCGGTTTTTATATCGGCGGATTTGCCGAATTAGGACTAACAGACAAATTCAGCCTGCGCCCCGAGTTGCTGTACACCCAGCTGGGATATAGATATGCTGCGGAGGAAGGCGTGAACGGGTTTCGTCTCAAATCCGGCTACATCACTCTTCCGGTGTTTGCTGAATATTCCATCACCGAAAAACTGAAAGCCGGCCTGGGGCTATACTTTTCGGCAAAACTTACTGCCAAAGCCAAATCAATCTCATCTTCGGATGATGATTTAGAAGAATATCC
>DAOLFI010000778.1:0-2429 GCA_035326385.1 Niabella sp. | reverse complement strand
AAACTGGATGGGCGGCTGTTTTCGGCGTGGTCGGCTAATCCCTTCACCCGAAATAGGCGGGATTGTGTGCTGGCGAGGGGAAAGGGGTTTCCCCGCCTGCAATACCGAGGTACAAGCTTGTGGGGATTGATGGGTACACAGACTCTGGCTACCGATGAGGCTTGCTGTCCCGTGCGTACACAGGGTACGTTTCTGAACAATAACGGGCTATGGGTGCGCCTTAATCAGCATAATTTTTTGCCGACCATGGATCCCGTTAATTCATCATGGGAGTTTTCTTTTCTGACTGCGGCCTCCTGCAACCAGGTTATTTATGAGATCGAGAAGTCGCCGGCTGAGTTTGACTCCAAGCCGAATATGATAGCAGAGTTAAAAGTACTAAGAGCTTTTGCTTATTACATGGCGCTGGATTTATTTGGCAACATACCGGTTATCCTCGATTTTACAGATACCGATTTACCGCAGCAGAAGACCCGTGCGGAAGTATTTAATATTGTAGAACAGGAGCTGCTTAACAATATGGATATGCTGGATGCGGCACCGGCTCCGGAAAATTATGGAAGGTGCACTAAACCCATGGCTCAGGCTATACTGGCAAAGATGTACCTGAATGCAGAAAAATGGATCGGTACGCCGCGCTGGCAGGATGCGCTCGATATGTGTAATGCAATCATTGGCACCGGTAATTATTCCCTTGAAACAGATTACTTCAAAAATTTCATGATCAACAATGAAAACTCAAGGGAAAATATTTTTGTACTGCCTTACGACAGGAAAGTAGGCTGGGGACTGCAGCTGCATCAGTATACACTTCATCCTGCACAAGCTGGTAACTATAATATTGCGGCTCCTATCTGGAACGGTATGGTAGCTCCCGAAGCCTTCTACAACCTCTACGCTTCCGATGATAAAAGAAGTAACTCCTGGATGGTGGGGCAACAGTATAATGCAAGCGGGCAACCCCTGTCTACTTCTTCAGGAGCTCCTCTGATTTTTACACCGGAGATCAGCGGCTATCAGACAGCAGGTGAGCTACAGGGAGTGCGTTGCAAAAAATGGGAATTCAGCCGTGACCTGCAGCAAAATGAAAGTATGTCTGCCGATTGGGCATTTGTGCGCTATGCAGATATCCTGCTGATGAAAGCGGAAGCCCTCATGCGTATTAATGGGGGAACGGCTACACAGGATGCCGTGGATGAAGTCAATAAAGTCAGGGAACGGGCTTATGGTAATACCTTAAATAATTATACCACTGGCACACTTACGCTGGATGAACTGCTCAATGAGCGGGGGCGTGAACTGGCCTGGGAAGGACATCGCCGCCAGGACCTCATTCGTTTTGGCAAATGGCAGGATGCCTGGTTTGGAAAACCGGTTACGGCTGCTTTCAAAGAGGTGTACCCCATTCCCAACCGGGAAATGCAGGCCAATCCCAATCTTGTACAAAATACCGGTTACTAACTGATGCTGAAAAAAAACAAAATATCAAACAGGAGTGCATGGCTATGGGTCATACCGGTGCTGTTTATTTGTTGTGTTCAGGAAAAAAAGGAAATCAGAAAAAGCAGCACTTATTACATTGACAGTATTGCAGGCAATGATCAGGCCGACGGATCAGCAGCAGCTACTGCATGGAAAACATTTAGCCGTATTACTCCCGGGCTCTTACGCCCGGGAGATACGGTATCTTTTCGCCGGGGCGCTTCTTTTACCGGCCCTCTTGTTATTACAGATAATGGATTGCCCGGGAAGCCGATTGTGCTGAAAGACTACGGCGATCCTGCAGCGGCAGCGCCTGCATTTACCAATGGCGTGTTTGAACAGGATAATTATGGTAACTGCATACGTATAGAAGGAAGCTACGTGGTTGTAGAAAACCTGTATTTCCATAATACAGCAGCCTACAAGCGCGGATCCTATACCCCACGAGAGGGGTGGGATACCGTTGTATGGGAAATGGGTGCGGTATACATTGATAAAACAGCAAGGGGATGCATTGTACGGAATAATGAATTTGTAGATTGTGTGGTAGGTATCAAAAGCTATGGTCCAGGGATGAAAGCAGAGAAAAACCTGCTGCGGGATTGTAACCGTGTATTAAAAGAATGGGGGTGGGGGCCTATTGCTATCTGGTTTGGCGGCGATCAGCAGGAAGCATGCTATAACACTATTATTAACTACCGGGCGGAAAACCCCAATATCCGGTGGGATGAGGGCATTGGTGGCGGTGCAGACGGCGGCGCTTTTGAAATTGATGATGCGCGCTATAATAAATCAGATATTTCCATCCATCACAACTATACCCGGGATTGCCAGGGTTTCCTCGAAGTAACCTGGACTGACATCCGGCAACATCCTGATTACAGAGGGTTCCGCATTCATCATAATATCAGCGATGACTACCAGCAATTCGTTGCCATGTGGAATGG
>DAOLFI010000777.1:0-2438 GCA_035326385.1 Niabella sp. | reverse complement strand
CGTCTCCGGCCAAGTTCAAGAGCAGCAGCAATAGTAATAGCTTTAGCTTCACCAATACCTTTTACCTGAATAAGTTGCTTAATGCTTAGAGTGCCCAGTTCATTCAGGTTATTATTTCCCAGTCTTAAAACTTCTTTTGAAAGGTCTACGGCCGATTTTTGCTTAGTGCCGTTACGAATAAGTATAGCAAGCAGCTCCGAATTGCTGAGGTTACATGCGCCAATAGATAATAGCTTTTCCCTGGGCCTGTCATCTTTAGCCCACTGTTTGATGGTGTTTTTAGGTTTCATAGCTACAAGATAAATTTTTTTTGGTTAGCTGCCAATATCATCATGTATACCTGTTTCTTTCCCGGGATCAAAAAAATAAAAAAATCATGGTTCAGAAAAAATAAAAAAATATCTTCGCCGCTCATTCATAAAAACCATGCATAAAGCTCAATCAATCCCCCACGCCGCTAAAATATTTTCAGGAGCTGCATCGCAGGAATTAGCAGCCGAAATTGCAACCCACTTTGGTTGTGAACCGGGAAAATTAAGTATTCAGCGCTTTGCTGACGGAGAAATTTCTCCTAATTTTCTTGAAAGTGTCAGGGGCGACTATATCTTTCTGATCCAGAGTACTTATTCACCAGCCGATAATCTAATGGAGCTGCTGCTGTTGATTGATGCGGCCAAAAGAGCATCGGCCTATAAAGTGATAGCTGTTTTACCTTATTATGGCTACGCAAGGCAGGACAGAAAAGACCGGCCCCGGGTTGCTATAGGCAGTAAATTAGTGGCAAATATGCTTACAGCAGCCGGTGCAGATCGTATTATTACGATGGATTTGCACGCTCCCCAGATACAGGGATACTTTGATATTCCGGTGGATCACCTGGACAGCCACGCTGTTTTTATACCTTATGTGGAAAAGTTACAGCTAAAAAACCTTACCTTTGCGGCCCCTGATGTGGGAGCAACCAATCGTATAAGGGAAATAGCCAGCTATTTTAATGCAGAAATGGTTATTTGTGACAAGCATCGCAAGCGGGCAAATGAAATAGGAAGTATGACGTTGATAGGGGATGTAGAAGGTAGGGATGTAGTAATTATTGATGATATATGTGATACGGGCGGTACTTTGGCAAAATGCGCATCGCTTATAAAAGAGAAGGGCGCCAATAGTGTGAGAGCAATGATCACCCACCCACTTTTGAGTGGCAAGGCTTACGAAAATATAGAAAGCAGTGTGCTGGAAGAATTGGTGGTTTGTAATACCATTCCGTTGAAAAGAGAAAGCTCTAAGATAAAAGTGATTTCAGTTGCAAAACTTTTTTCAGTAGCAATACAGCACGCATTCGAAAACAAGAGTATTACCAGTTTATTTGTACACTCTAATTTAAGAACAAGCTAAGTAAATATTAAAACAACATAAAAATGAAAACAATTACAATCGAAGGACAACTGAGGACCGACTTTGGCAAAAGAGCCACCCGCCAGATTCGCTCTCAGGGTAGTGTGCCTGCTGTAATTTATGGGGGTGCTAAAGAAATCAGCTTCAGCGCGTCAGCAGCATCATTCAAACCAATCGTTTACACGCCAAACTTCCAGTTAGCTGAAGTTAAAGTTGATGGAGCTACTTACAAATGTATTTTAAAGGATCTTCAGTTTGATAAAGTTACTGACGCTCTTATTCACGTAGATTTGTTAGAACTGGTAGATGACAAAAAAGTGATTGCTACTGTTCCTCTTAAGTTTACAGGTACTGCAAAAGGTGTTAAAGCCGGTGGACGTTTTGTATCCAAGATCAAATCAGTAAAAGTAAAAACTTTACCGAGGCACCTGGCAGAAACTATCGAAGTGCCTATTGATGAGCTCGATATTAACGGTAATATCAGGGTTGAAGATATCAAAGCCCCTGAAATGGAGATACTGAATTCTCCCCGTATTCCTATTGCTTCTGTAGTAATGACAAGGCAGTTAAGGCAGGAAGAGGCCGCTGCGGCTAAAAAATAATAAGTTTAAAGAACTTATAAAGCGGCTGTTTCAGTTATTGAAGCAGCCGCTTTTGTTTGCACCCAGGGCAAACGCATAATTTTAATCATATCGCCGCTCCAATGCGATTCAGAGATATACCTCCTTTCCTTCTATATTAATATAATCGCAGCTCTACGGCTGTATTGGTGCTTTATCTTACCGCATAGCGGTAAACCCTTTATAGAAGATGTTAATTCCACGGTTAAAAGTGCTGTGTAGCTGTACGGCTAAATTGGTGCTTTAGCTTACCGCGTAGCGGTAACCCATTTGTAGATGTTAATTCCGCGATTAAAAGCGCTGCGTAGCTGCGCAATGTTTGTCTTAGTATTTAAAGAAATAAATTTATGCTGGGTCCTGTATTTTGCTGGCAGAATAAAATAATTTGAATATCTTTTCAAGGGCATTAGAGCCTGTTTAAAA
>DAOLFI010000776.1:0-2439 GCA_035326385.1 Niabella sp. | reverse complement strand
ACCGGCAGATGATTTTTATAAACACCTAACCATTATCTTATCCATAATCCGGCTGTAAACCTCAGCCGGATTTTTATTTTGTCTATATTTTGCTCTTCCGGTGTTCCTGTATATCAATATTGATTTTATTACTTTTGCCCGATGCGAAAGTTAAGTATGGATGAGTTGGGGCGTAAATCCGTTGATGAAGTAAAAGCCTCAGAGAAGATATCTATTGTGGTTGTGCTTGAAAATATCAGGAGCGCATATAACGTGGGTAGTGTATTTCGTACCAGCGATGCCTTTTTAATAGAGGCCATTTATATAACGGGTTATTCGGCCCGCCCGCCACATAAAGAAATCAAAAAAACAGCTTTGGGGGCCGAGGAGTCAGTAAGCTGGAAACATTTTGTCAATGCCGGTGCTGCTATTGATACATTGCGTAATGATGGCTTTAAAGTATATGCTATTGAACAGGTAGAAAATAGTACACTGCTCCAAAACCTGAACTGGAACAGCCACGAAAAAATAGCCATCATTTTCGGAAATGAGGTAACCGGGGTAGAGCAGTCTACTATTGCCCTTTGTGATGGTACCGTCGAAATTCCGCAATTGGGAATGAAACATTCATTAAATATAGCCACTGCGGCAGGCGTGGTGCTCTGGGAACTGGTACGCAGAAAATTGCAGGAGAGTATTTAACTTTGCATCATAATAAATCAGAAAAAAACAATTGCCGATGCAGAATCAAAAGCACGGTTAAAAAAATATTTAAGTTAAAGTGTCTGCGGTAAAAAAATATTTAAGCCTCGTAAAGTTTTCACACACCATTTTTGCAATGCCTTTTGCAATGATCGGGTTTTTCCTGGGTTTCAGGATTTTTCAAAAAGTATATACAGATGATTTCCTTTTAATGGATATGCCTTACTGGAATACTTTCAAAATCCTGTTTAAGGAAAAATGGATCGTTCTATTGCTTGTTATTGCCTGCATGATATTTGCACGCAGCGCAGCAATGGCTTTTAACCGTTATTTAGACAGAAGTTTTGATGCTAAAAATCCGCGTACAGCTGTAAGAGAAATTCCTGCCGGAATTTTGAAAGCAGATAGTGTACTTTGGTTTACAATTATTAATGCTGTACTATTCATTATTTGCGCTTATCTTATCAATCCTGTTTGCTTTTTCCTGTCGCCGGTAGCGCTTGCTGTTGTGTTAGGATATAGTTATACCAAGCGTTTTACGTCTTTATGTCATTTGGTGCTGGGTTTAGGGTTGTCGCTGGCACCAATAGGAGCTTACCTTGCAGTAACAGGTAAGTTCGATTTACTGCCTGTTCTTTTTTCTTTTGCAGTTATATTCTGGGTAAGCGGCTTTGATATTATTTATGCTTTACAGGACGAGGAATTTGACAGATCTAACGAGTTGTTTTCTATTCCCTCTGTTTGGGGTAAAAAGAAGGCCTTGCGTATTTCTGAGTTGCTGCATCTGCTGAGCTCAGCCTGTGTTATAATTGCAGGGTTTATTGGTCATTTCGGATGGCTTTACTGGATCGGCATTGCAGTATTCACGGGAATGTTAGTGTACCAGCATAGCATAGTAAAACCCCAGGATCTGCGCCGTGTTAACCTGGCGTTTATGACTGCTAACGGTATTGCTTCCGTTGTATTTGCTGTATTTGTAATAGCCGATTTATTAATTCATTAGATCCAACCCTACCCAATTGCCCCGCATCCTTTCAATAGATTATGGCCTAAAGCGCACAGGTATCGCAGTAACCGATCCTCTACAAATAATAGCAACCGGACTAACAACTATCGAATCTAAACAGCTGGTACCTTTTTTAAAAGATTATTTTTCTAAAGAGCCGGTAGAGAAAATAATCATTGGTATGCCCAAAAACTGGGATGATACCGATACGCATGCCACGCCGTTGGTGCATAAAGCTATCAGGGAACTGAAAAAAACCTTTCCTGCAATCCCTGTAGAAACTGTTGATGAACGGTATACCTCTAAAATGGCCAAAGACGCCATGCTCGAAATGGGGCTGAAGAAAATGCAGCGCCGCAATAAAGCATTGGTAGATGAGATTGCCGCTACTATTATGTTACAGGAGTATTTGAACAGGTGAGTGACAGTTCATGGTTGGATGCTGGTTTCTGGATACTGGAGCCGGAAGTAGGTGTAAAAGTTCTGAAGTACTTAAATAATCAACCACCAAAAAGCTTTAAGCCTTATGCTTTCGGCTTTTAGCCTTCCGCTTTCAGCCATTGTCCATGGTCTTCCAGACTTCCTGACCTCGGGCCTTCCTGACTTTCCCCCTAATCAATTACCTTTGCGCTCATGATTCTTCCAATTGTAGCGTACGGAAACCCCGTTTTAAGAAAAGTAGCAGAAGATGTTGAACCTGATTATCCGGGTTTAAAAGAATTGATTGCCAATATGTGGGAAACAATGTATGC
>DAOLFI010000775.1:0-2440 GCA_035326385.1 Niabella sp. | reverse complement strand
TTCTTTAACAGCAGCAAACTGCGACAAGCGCACTTTTTCTCCACGGTCATTAATAAATAAAAGATTGCTTACATCCTGTATGCTTTTACGGTTGAACGCTCCATACCGGATATTAATATCATATTCATACTCACCTGCCCGGAATTTACCATTGGTATTACCACTGAAAGCGGTTTGCATAGTAGCACCCACCGTTTGCAGGTTTAATCCCAGCGCAGCCATCTTATCACGGTCTACCTGCACGTTAATTTCGGGGTTCCCGGTTTCTACCGAAAGTTTTACTTCAGTGGCGCCCTGGATGGTTTTCAGCTCCTTCATGGCAACGTGCGCAAATGCCATTACACTATCCAGTTGAGGCCCTGTAACCACTAAGGCCAAAGGAGCGTTTTCTGCAGAACCCAGGATACTCACAGGCACTGTTTTCACTTTAACGCCTACCAGTACTTTTTCCAGCTCTCTTTTAATTTTTGCCGCATATACATGAGCATCATCTGCACGTTCATTTTTCGGTACCAATTGTACAACTATCTCCGATTTATAAGCGGTGGCCTGGCTGGCCCCCATCCCATCACTGGACTGACCTACGGTCGCGATCAGCTTAACCACTTCCGGTTTCGTTTTTAAAAAGTTTTCCGCTGCCTGTGTTACCTGGTTAGTTTGTTCAAGAGAGACATCTTTAGGCATCTCTATCTGTACTAAAAACTCACCACGGTCACTCCTGGCAAAAAATTCCGCACCTATAAAGCCTGCGCCTATCAGCGTAAAAGAGGCTATCAACAGACCGAATACTAAAGCCAATGTGGTTTTCTTATGGTTCAGTGACCATTTTAAAATACGGGTAACAAAACCGGTAAACCGATACAACGTCTTCTCAAAAGCTAAAACCATACGGCCAAAAAAGGTTTTCCCGGTAATACGCTCCAGCTTACCAAAACGGGAAGACAACCACGGCACGATAGTAAAGGAAGATAGCAGGGAAAGCAGTGTAGCGATAGAGACCGTTACACAAAACTCCCGCAATATATCCGATACCAGTCCTGTACTTAAGGCTATAGGAACAAATACTACTACGATCACCAACGTAATGGAAGTAACGGTAAAACCAATTTCCTTAGTACCTTCAAAAGCAGCACGCACCCGGTTTTTGCCCATTTCCATGTGGCGGTAAATATTTTCCAGCACTACAATGGCATCATCTACCAATATACCTACCACCAGCGATAAGGCCAGCAGCGACATCAGGTTCAAAGAATAACCCAAAAGACTCATGCCTATAAAAGTGGCAATTAATGAAGACGGAATAGCCACCATTACAATAAGCGCATTCCGAACGCTGTGCAGGAAGAATAACATTACCACTGCTACCAGTATGATCGCCAGCACCAGGTCAAACACCACAGCATTGGCAGATTCCAGCGTATAAACGGAGCTGTCATTAGCCACATTCAATTTTACACCTGATGATGCATAATCCTTTTCTATCCTTTGAATGATCTGCTGAACACCTTCGCTTACGCTTACCGCGTTTGCATCCGATTGTTTCAGCACCTGAACCGCTATGGCGCTTTCCTGGTTTACACGCGCGATCTTTTCCACGTCCTTTTGGGTATCCTGTACATCCGCAATGTCGGCTAACCTTACCTGTCCGCCCGAAGGAGAAGTACTTACCACCAGGTTCCTTAGCTCATCAACACTCCGGAACTTCCCGGCAAGACGGATCAATATGTCCTGTTGCCTGGTTTGTACACTACCCGTAGGAAAGTCAAGATTGGAAGTCAATATGGCCTGCTGTACCTGCAACACAGATAAGTTGTATGACTCTAATTTAGCAGCATCAAGACTTACGGAGATCTCTCTTTCCTGTCCGCCAATCAGGTTTACCTGCGCTACACCCGGAACACGGGAAATAACCGGTCCTATGCGCTTATCCATCAGGTCGTAAAAAGCTACTTCGTCCATAGATGCCGTAGCCGACAAAGTCATCACCGGCAGGTCATCCAGCGAAAACTTATTAAGCGAGGGAGGGTCTACATCATCCGGTAAATTCTTCAAAACAGCATTTACCTTTCGTTGTGCATCATTTAAAGAGTAATCCACATCAGTACCGCTATTCAGCGTGATAATGATAACGGAAAGGCTTTCGTAAGATTTGGTATCTATTTTTTTAATATTCTCCATAGAAGATACCGCATCTTCAATAACGCGGGATACCGTATTCTCCACCTCGCTGGGCGATGCCCCCGGGTAAACAGTTGTAACCGAAACTACCGAAGGAGAAAACTTGGGTAACAGCTCATAATTAAGCGAGGTATAACTAAGGATACCTCCCAGTATAAGTACTGTGAACAGTACAATTACAAGCGCCGGTTTTTTTATGGATATTTCAGCAATTTTCATTCGTATATTTTTTATGTACAGCTTCGCTGCGATATTCAGCTAT
>DAOLFI010000025.1:0-12289 GCA_035326385.1 Niabella sp. | reverse complement strand
GTATATGGCGGGTATAGAAAACTGGCAAAAAAACTGGGCGTGCTCTCTCCTTACGATTATGCCCTATGGCAATATGAAAGCGCATTATTAGATAATAAACTAAACGATCGTTATGCGAAGTACCTGGGAAACTGGCAGGACATTGATCTGTACCAGGATGTTCAGGCAAACGACTGGCAGGAGCAGGTGTTTGGCCGTATTGGAAGTATGGTCAGCCATAACCTCAATCTGAATGGCGGGTCTGAAAAAGTAAGGTATTCGGCAAGTTATTCGAGGATTGATGATAAGGCTATTATGCTTTTATCAGGTTATAAGCGTGATAACCTTAGCCTGAAATTGAATGGACGGCCTAACAAAAAGGTAAATATTGACCTGTCTTTACGTTATGCTGACACTAAGGTTACAGGAGGGGGCGCTAATGAGCAAAACGAAAAATCTTCGGCAGACTCCCGTTTAAAATATGCCATGCTTTATCCTCCTTTTCCTGTTGGTGGCCTTACAGATGCTGATGAAACCGATGATGCCTTTAACCTGTATCATCCCATTACTTCACTTACGGATAATGACCGGTTACAACGCAGAACCAATTTTAACATGGGCGGTAGTTTTGCATGGAAGATAACCAACGATCTGCAGTTTAAAACCGAATTGGGGTTAGATGAAGTAAGAATTGCAGATGATCGCTTTTACGGAACCACTACCTATTATGTAAATAATGCTCCGGCTGCCGAAAACCAGGGAAAGCCCGCTATAGAAATGGTGAAAAGCCTCAGACAGTCGTTTCGCAATACCAACACATTAAATTATGATTTTACAAGCCTGCTTCAGGGAAAACATAATCTCAATGTACTGGCAGGCCAGGAATATATTAATGCGCAATCAGAGGCGCTCACATCTGTAGTGCATGGATTCCCCTCTTCTTTTACTTTTAACGATGCGCGCAGGTTATCAGCTCAGGGTGTTCCGTTTTCTTCTGAAAATTATCTGAACCCCGATGATATTTTACTTTCATTTTTTGGCCGGGCTAATTACAGCTTCGACAGTAAATACCTGCTGGGAGCAACTTTCCGTGCAGACGGTTCTTCCAAGTTTTCAAAAGGAAACAAATGGGGTTATTTCCCTTCTGTTTCTGCAGCATGGCGTATTTCCTCCGAAAAGTTCATGGAGGGTGCTTCTGACTGGCTGAATGATTTGAAACTGAGAGTCAGCTATGGTACGGCCGGTAATAATAACATCCCTACAGGGCAGATATTTCAGGCTTATGCGGTTAGTACCACTTCCTGGGTAAACGGCTATACCAGCTACTGGGCGCCGTCCAAAACCATGGCCAATCCTGATCTGAAATGGGAAACTACTATTACAAGAAATATCGGGTTAGATTTTACTGTATTGGATAAAAAGCTAAACGGTACCATTGATCTGTATCGTAACAGCACCAAAGACCTGCTGATCCTGTTCCCCGTTTCCGGTGCGGGGTACGATAACCAGTATCGTAATATGGGCGAAACAAGAAACCAGGGGCTTGAAGTTACTCTAAACTGGGCTGCTGTGGAAAAACAAAATTTTGGTCTGAATTTCAGCGGAAATATAGGGTTCAATAAAAGTAAGATCATATCGCTTGGACAGATGGATAATTTCGGCTGGTCATCGGGCTGGGCTTCTACCCAGATTGGCAACGATTTCTGGATAGCAACAGGGGGCGCTGTTGGAGAAATGTATGGTTATAAAATAGATGGATCGGGAAGGTACGAAGTCTCAGATTTTGAAAGATACGATGCCGCCAGCGGAAAATGGATACTGAAGCAGGGTGTGCCGGATGCCAGTTCCATTGTGGGAACCATTCGCCCAGGTTCAATGAAACTGATGGACCTGAATGGCAATGATACCGTGAACGTAGCTGACCAAACTATTATTGGTAACGCCAATCCAAAGCATACGGGTGGTTTTACCATTAATGCCAGGGTGTACAACTTTGATATAAGCGCTATGTTTAACTGGAGCTACGGCAACAGCATCTACAATGCTAATAAGATTGAATATACCTCCACTGCGCAACGCTTTGGACGCAATATGATTGATATTATGGGAAGCGGCAAAAGATGGACCAACCTGCGTGCAGATGGGACCATTTCCAACGATCCTGCCGAACTGGAATCTATGAATGCCGGTACTACGATGTGGTCGCCGTATATGAGTCGTAACATATTCAGCGATTGGGCGGTAGAAGACGGAAGTTTCCTGCGCCTGGGCACGCTTACACTTGGGTACAATCTGCCGGCGAGGCTGGTAAAAAAAGCCAGGCTTCAAAACCTGCGTTTTTATGCTACAGGGTATAATCTTTTCTGTTTAACCAATTATACAGGGTTTGACCCCGAAGTTTCTACACGTAGAAAAACAAACCTTACTCCGGGAGTAGATTACTCTGCCTATCCCAAAAGCCGGATGGTGGTGTTAGGGTTAAATCTTGGTTTTTAATTGTTAAAAATGAATTTTATGAACAAGAAGATATTCAATATTTCGATTGTCATTGCAACTGTATTTTTTGTGGTATCCTGTAACAAGGTATTAGACGCGCCACCCAAATCGTCAATGGATGAAAGTGTGATTTTTTCCACGCCCAGCCTTGCCGAAGCTACTATTGCAAGTATCATCCAGTCTTTTGCCGAAACCAACTCTTACCGTGGCCGTTACCTGGTATTTTATGGAATTAATACTGATTGCGAAGTGAATAACGCTTTAAAGACAGTTACGGATGAAAAATCACTGCTTTCAAATTATAATACCAATGTCATTAATTCGCAAATGAATACAGACAACAATGCCTGGGCTAAATTTTACGAAGGCATTGAACGTGCCAACCTTGCTATCCGTGGTATTCGCACGTATGGTGATGTGCAAAGCAGTAAGGAAATGGCGCAGATTTTAGGAGAAATGCTCACGCTGCGCGCTGTTATTTATAATGATCTGCTGAAAGCCTGGGGTGATGTGCCTGCAAGGTTTGAGCCGGTAACTTCAGCAACAACTTATTTACCCAGGAGCGACAGAGACGTTATTTACAAACAATTACTGGCCGACCTTGAAGAAGCAGCAGCCCTGGTGGGCTGGCCCAAAGAAACTGCAGCTACGCAAACAACCGAGCGAATTAATAAGGCATTTGTAAAAGGCCTGCGTGCACGTATAGCACTGGCAGCGGGCGGATATGGCCAGCGTGTGAATAATGAAATCCGCAGGAGCACAGATCCTGACCTGGCCCCGGAAAAAATGTATGCTGTAGCTAAGAAAGAATGCCTGGATGTAATTAACAGCGGCACCTGCCAGTTGCAGACTTTTGAAGGGGTATTTAAAACGCTGAACGCAGAAACCATTCAGGCCGGGCAGGAGTCTTTGTGGGAAATACCCTTTAGTGAAGGACGGGGACGGGTGATCTTCGATTTGGGTGTAAAACATACAACCACTGATAAATATACCGGGCAAAATAAAGGTGGTACCAATGGCCCTAATCCTATTATGTATTACGAATACGATAAGGATGACGTGCGCCGGGATGTAACCTGTGTTCCTTATGAATGGACCAATGGCAAACAGGTGCCTACGGCGCTCAATAAATGGTATTTTGGTAAATACAGGTACGAGTGGCTGCCCCGCCGCGTAACTTCTACCAACGATGACGGGCTGAACTGGATGTATATGCGTTATGCTGATGTGGTTTTGATGGCTGCTGAAGCAATCAATGAGCTGGACGGTCCGGCAGCAGCAGCACCTTACTTAAAAATGATCCGGGACAGAGCGTTCCCTGGCAATTCCGCAAAAGTAAATACTTACATGGCTCAGGCTACGTCCAGTAAAACAGCCTTCTTTAATGCAATTGTTGATGAGCGGGCACTGGAATTTACCGGCGAAATGCTAAGGAAACAAGATCTCATCCGCTGGAATCTGCTAAGTACAAAATTGAATGAGGCTAAAACTAAATTGCAGCAGCTGGAAAACAGGCAGGGCAAATATGCAGCGCTCCCTCAAAATATCTACTATAAAACAGCCGATGATGGTGAAAGCGTGGTTATTTACGGTCTGAATTATGGAGACACTGATGCAGGTGGTGCCGCCCTCAATTACGGAGCCAGCAAAAGCTGGAAGCTTTCTGCAACGGGAGACAATATTACTTACTGGGATGCGCTGTTCACACGCGATCCTAACCAGCAGCAGTTCTGGCCGATATGGCAGGTATTTATCAATGCAAGTAATGGCATGCTTAATAACGATGGCTATTCTTTTAATTAAATTTTTTGAAGCAAAAACGATTGTAATGAACAGCATAATAAAAAACATACTTTGCTTAATAGGTATAGGCGCTGTCTTGCTATTTACCGGCTGCAACAAAAGCATAGAGCCGGAAATGACCTCGCTTAACCTTGGCAGGTTGCTTTCTCCAACAGGCGTATCAGCCTTAGTGATAGATGGTAATACGGCTTCGGTTTCCTGGAATAAAGTAAGTAAAGCCACGGCCTACCAGGTAGAGGTATATGATAACGCCGGGATGACAGGTACCCCGGTGAAAACCTATCCCGATATATCTAAGGATGTGCTTACCTATACGATTACCGGGCTGGAAGGCGAAACCGATTATTATGTTCGTATTAAAGCAACCGGTACCGAGACGGATGATTCAAAGTGGACGACAGTAACATTTAAAACCAGACCCGAGCAGATCATGAAAACAGTAGATCTGAGCGAAATTAAAGCCACCGAAGTTATTTTAAGGTGGACACCTGGTGCAAATGCAACCCGTATAACTTTATCTCCCGGGAATATTTCGCATAATGTTACGGCTTCAGAAATAGCGGCAGGAGCAGCCACTATAACCGGCCTGGCTCCGGAAACTGCGTACACAGCCACATTATTCAACGGTACAAAAACCAGGGGCTACACTACATTCTCCACACCGCTTGATCTGGGAGGGGCTATTCAGGTAAACCCTGGTGATGATCTGACCTCCATATTACAAAACGCCAACAGCGGAGATGTATTTGCATTAATGCCGGGAGAATATAATACACAGGATATTACCATTACAAAGTCTATATCAATCAAAGGCGCGCGTCCGGCCAACAAGCCCGTATTAAAGGGAACCATTTTACGGATCGTTGCCAATGCCGGCCTTCAGTTAAAAGACCTGGTATTGGACGGTACAGGTTCAAAAGACGGTAATCAGGCCATTATCTATGACGAAGATCTGAATACGGCTTACGCAGCATTCAAAATGGAAGATTGTATGGTTAGAAACTATACAAAAGGGCTCATCTATGTAAATAAGAAAACCTGGATTCAGTCTGTATTATTTAAAGGCAATATCATCTATGATATTGAGTGCAATGGCGGCGACTTTATTGACTTCCGCAATGGTCTGGCTACTGTGTTTGATTTTACAAACAATACAGTGTATAACAGCGCATTGGCCCGTGATTTCTTCAGGATGGATGCCGGCGGATCAACCAACTTCCCTGCAGTCAAAAGCATCATTACTATCAATAACAATACTTTTTACAAAGTAAGTGATGGCAACAACAGACGAATGCTTTACATAAGGTTGGCTTCTCATGAAATAACTTTCAATAAAAATATACTGGCGGCCACACTGGGTTACTATACCAATCAGGGTGCAACAACCATTAAGGAGATAAGTAAGAATAACTACTTCAATGCACCTAACTTTACGGGCAGTACTACATCCGGGGCAAAAAATGATACCGGGGATTACACCCAACTGGATCCGGGCTTTACAAGTCCTTCAACAGGAAACTTTACAATAAGTAATGTTAACCTGAAAGCGGCAGGAATAGGTGACCCGCGCTGGATTAATTAAATGATGTTTTTTGATCAGGTACAGGATTTTCCTGTACCTTTTTATTTGAAACGTAATGATCCGATATATCTCTGTTTCTGTAATATTGTTTGTGTTTGCTTCCTGTAGTAAGAACAGCAGTAATACAAATAAAGAACCCTTGCCTGATAAACCGGTGCAGGTGCAGGAAACCGCTATAGCTTTTCCCGGAGCTGAAGGGGCAGGGAAGAATACAACCGGCGGCAGAGAGGGCAGGGTAATTAAAGTTACGAACCTGAATGATGCCGGAACAGGAAGCTTGCGAGATGCAGTTAACCAAACCGGTAAACGTATAATTGTTTTTGAAGTCTCGGGGAATATTAAGCTTAAATCAAGGTTGCAGATTAAGAACGGCGATGTTACTATTGCCGGACAAACGGCGCCCGGAGATGGTATTTGTATCCAGGATCATGAAGTGAATATTGCTGCTGATAATGTAATTATCCGGTTTGTTCGTTTTAGATTAGGCGACGCTTATGTAGCTACTATTGAAAGCGATGCCATTTGGGGACGCGAAATTCAGGACATTGTTTTGGATCATTGTTCGATGAGCTGGGCTATAGATGAAACAGCTTCTTTCTATCATACCAAAAACTTTACCATGCAATGGTGCATGATTGCCGAAAGTATGAATCATTCGGGGCATTCAAAAGGAGCGCACGGTTATGGCGGTATCTGGGGAGGCTCGCCTGCAACATTCCATCATAACCTTATTGCACATCATACTAACAGGAATCCCCGCTTTGATGGTGGATTGCGTTATAGTAACAGCAGCGGTACCGGTGTAGGTATTTTCGGACCCGATAAAGTAGATTATCGGAATAATGTTATTTATAACTGGAGTGGCAACAGCGCTTATGGTGGTGAAAACGGAGAATATAATATTGTGAACAACTATTACAAACCAGGGCCGGCAACGCCATCCAATAGAAATAAGCGGATTATTCAGGTTTCAAAAGATAATGCCACTGCCGCAACCAATCCTTCTGTTTATGGAGTGGGATATGGCAGTTTTTATATAGCTGGAAATTATGTAGCAAATAATTCTATTGTAACGGCTGATAACTGGAGCGGCGGAGTAGATTTTGATGGTGGTATCACCGAGGCAATGGTTAGAAAAACCGTACCATTTGCCAGCGCTGAAATTACTCCGCATACTGCCGGGCAGGCATATGAGGCAGTACTTAACTATGCAGGGGCTTCTTATAAAAGAGATGCAGTAGATGCCCGGATCGCTAACGAAGTCAGAACCGGTACAGCTGCTTATAAAGGATCTGTTTCAGGGCTGCCGGGTATTATAGATACCCAGAAGGATGTAGGTGGCTGGCCTGAACTGAAGAGTACCCCTACTTTAAAAGATACAGACGGAGATGGGATGCCTGATGATTGGGAAATAGCCAGCAAGCTTGACCCCAGTAAAGCAAACGCTAATGGAAGGGATTTAAGTACCGGCTATGATAATATCGAAGTATATATTAATAGCCTCGTGAAATCTATTACAGAGAATCAAAAATCGTAGTTATTTTTAAGATCGGTTGATTCGGTCATTCATCTTCCGTCAAACAGCAGGTTGTTAGGCTATAGAATAGAGTGAGCAATGTAATAGAGCGCATGTACTGAAAACCTGGTAAATGCTATGCCTTAACCTTCCTGCAAATACCGTTTGAAAAATCAGGCTATTTATAAAAGCGCTTCTATATACAATATTTTGAGATAACAGTAAAAAAGAACAAATGAAAATCAACCTGATTCTATTTCTTTTTATTTGGCAGATGTTGTTTCTGTCCTGCAGATCACAGCAAACCCTTAGGACAGGCAGCAACGTGGAAGATAAGCCTATTGCCTTTCCCGGCGCCGAAGGCTTTGGCAAATACACTACAGGCGGGCGCGGAGGGAAAGTGCTGGTTGTTTCAAATTTAAATGATGATGGCGATGGGAGTCTGCGAAAAGCTGTAAACGCTAAAGGTCCGCGTATGATTGTTTTTAGCGTTTCGGGCACCATACATTTACAGTCGAAGCTGAATATTAAAGGCGATGTAACTATTGCCGGGCAAACGGCTCCCGGTGGAGGTATTTGTTTAGCGGATTATCCGGTTTCCCTGGCGGGGGATAATATCATTATCCGGTTTTTAAGGTTCCGGATGGGCGATCGCTATCAGAACAAAGGGATGGTAGATGGCAGCGGCTCTGATGATGCAATTAGCGGATCAGGAAGAAAAAATATCATTATAGACCATTGCAGCATGAGCTGGAGCACTGATGAGGTTTGTTCTGTTTACAAAGGCGATAGTACAACGCTGCAATGGAACATCATAAGCGAGCCCTTAAACTATTCTTACCATTTTGAAGAAGGAGATACAGACTTTGAGCATCATGGCTATGGCGGTATTTGGGGCGGAAAGCATTTCAGCGCCCATCATAACTTGTTTGCTCACTGTAACAGCCGCACGCCAAGGTTTAACGGGGTACGGATGGGGGAAAGTGAAGAGCTGGCCGATTTCAGGAATAATGTAATCTATAACTGGGGACATAACAATGTATATGGCGGTGAAAATGGCAATTATAACATCGTAAACAATTATTATAAATATGGTCCGGAAACCAATAAGGCTGTCCGGTTTAGAATAGTCAACCCAACCAAAAGCAAAGAGGTAAATAATCCTTATGGCCGTTTTTATGTAAACGGAAATTATGTAGATGGTGCTGCTGATGTAAGCGCAAGCAACTGGCTGGGTATACATTTAGATAAAAAAGCTCCGGAGAGCGATAAACAGCTGGCCGTTGTGGCTAAGGCTTTTGAGGTAATGGATATACCCGTTATATCTGCAATGGACGCCTACACTGACGTTTTAAAATATGCAGGGGCTATAATACCTGAAAGAGATACTTTAGATGAAAGGATCATTAACGATGTTAAGAACAGGGCAGGACGGTTCATTGATGTGCAGGGCGGATATTTGCACGGAACAGCGTATGAAAGAACGGTAAACGCCTGGCCTTATTTAAAGCAGTCAGATGCCCCTGTTGATACAGATAAGGATGGCATGCCTGATGAATGGGAGATAAAAAATAAGCTCAACCCGAATAGCGTTGCTGATGCTTCGGCATATACATTAGATAAGCATTATACTAATATTGAAATGTATATAAACGGCCTGGCAGTAAAATAAAATATACTGATGAAAGAACTGATAATAATTTTCTTTTTCATTGATATTTTTCGTTTCACTGAATGCGCAGCAGGATATTGCTTAGATAGATCCCCGGCTTTTTGCAGATAATGCCGGCCATGGTATAAGCTTACTGACATCAGGCAGATAGCCGGTAACATCCTGCTTTTCCAGAAAGCCAATGGCTGATGGGTGTTGGAGCGTTACCCTCCAGTAGCAGAAAAAATGGGATCCTGAAAATAATGTACTTAATAAAAAGCAAAAAGAGCAGAGATCATGAACAAAAAGTTAATGTTATTAATAGCTGTAGTGCCGTTGCTTGCATTTATACTCCCTCAAGAAAAAGTAAAGATCTTTTTGGCTGGTGACTCTACCTGCGCCATTAAAGAAACCAAAGCCTACCCCGAAACCGGGTGGGGAATGCCCTTTGTATATTTCTGGGATAATACCGTGCAGGTAGTGAACCTTGCAAAGAACGGGCGCAGCACTTCTTCTTTCAGAAGGGAAGGTTTGTGGGATAAGATCATGAACGAATGCAGCAAAGGAGATTATGTATTGATACAGTTTGGACATAACGATGAAATTCCAGCCAAAAAAAATGCTACCACAGAAACTGAATTTAGAAATAACCTTATACAATATGTGAACGAAACAAGGGCTAAAGGCGCCAACCCTGTTTTGATCACTCCTGCCGCCAGGAGAAAGTTCGACAGCGCCGGTAAGATAGTAGGTACGCACGATGTGTATGCACAGATTGTGCGTGTTGTTGCAGCAGAACACAAAGTTCCGCTGATTGACCTGGATGTGCAGTCCCAGCAATTATATCAGCAGTTAGGTGTGGAACATTCAAAGCTCCTGTTTCTGCATCTGACTCCCGGCGAACATCCCAATTATCCTAAAGGAAAAACGGATGACACACATTTTAGCGAGCTGGGCGCAAGGCTGGTAGCACAAATAGTACTTAAAAACATCAGGACAATAGTGCCCGATCTTGCTCAAAGAAGTAAAGATGCTTCCGTAAAATAGACGCCTGTAACATTAATAATGATTTCTTAAAAAAGCGGTTTAAAAAATGAGTATGAAATCCCTCCTGTTATTATTATCTGTCTTCTGTTGTATGGCAGCAGCAGCCCAGCAGCCTGTACCGGTTAAGCCGCGCGTGCTTATCAGTACCGACATTGGTGGTACTGACCCTGATGATAACCAGTCCATCACCCATTTTTTGATGTATGCCCACCTGTTTCATACAGAAGGGCTGGTATCTTCACCTTCTTATGGGGCAGGCAATAAAAGCGAATTGCTGCGTATGATTGATCTGTATGAAAAGGATCTACCGAAGCTGCAAAAGCATCAGAAAGGGTATCCGGCTCCTGATGAGCTGCGGGCTGTTTGTAAACAGGGCCGGTTAGGGGCCGCTCCTTATAAAGGATATTTAACAGCAACAGAAGGCTCCGACTGGATCATTAAATGCGCCAGCAAAAAGAGCACACAACCCTTATGGGTATTGGTTTGGGGTGGACTGGATGATCTGGCGCAGGCTTTACATGATGCTCCTGATATTCAGAAGAACATAAAAGTGTACTGGATAGGAGGTCCTAATAAAAAATGGAGTGCTAACAGCTATGCTTATATTGCTGAGTATTTTCCCAATCTTTGGTTTATAGAAGTGAATGCTTCTTATTATGGCTTTTTTTCTAACAGTACTATTCTTGATAGTGTGCAGCCGTCAGACTATTACGGGAAGTATATTAAGGCTGCCGGGCATTTGGGAAAAGACTTCAAAAATTATTATGATGGCGAAGTAAAAATGGGTGATACGCCTTCGCTGTTATATTTAATGGACGGTGATCCCAATAACCCGGCGCGTGAAAGCTGGGGCGGCAGTTTTTCAAAATTTAAACATAGCCCACATGTTGTTTACGACAGGGTAACAACTTTAAATGATACAGTAGCCTTTTGCACCATTGTGGAGTTCAGGCTGAAAGGGCCTGAAATAACAATACCTGTGGATTCCGCTTGTTTCTGGATGGAAACTCCCTATCAGAAAAGTACACAAAAATGGGCAGGCTATTATTTGGGTAATGGACAATATGCGCTAAAATATGCGCCCAAGCAGGCCGAAACTGTGGCTTATAAATTTACTTCCTCTATACCTGGGTTCCCTACAGGCAATGGAAAATTGGTTGTAACAAATAGCTGGCCGGGAAAAAGGAATACGACAGATTATGTGTTAGGCAATAATTGGTACACAGACAAGTCTGAGCCTGAATTATATGATGGGAAAATACAAGGTGGTAAAACTATTTCCAGATGGCGAAATGATATTTTGCTTGATTGGGCGAAGTACTGGAGCTGGCTTCAATAAAACTGATTAAAAATCCTTATTGATGAAAAAAGAAATAAAAGACAACTGTTGGGGCCATGGTAGCGCTGTTGCGGGTTTTATAATAATGGTAGTGATGCTGGCAACAGGTGTTTTACAGGCTCAAACCTCAAATCCGCAACAGTACAAATATACTTTCACTGTTGCAAAAGACGGCAGCGGGGAGTTTAAGTATATACAGGACGCAATTGATGCGATGCGGGTTTATCCGCTGGCGCCGATAACACTGTATATAAAAAATGGTGTGTATAATGAAAAGATAGAACTGCCGGCAAATAATACCGATGTTACTTTTATTGGCGAAAATGCAGATAAAACCATCATCACCTTCAATGATTATTCAGGGCGCGGTAAGCTTACTACCTTCACTTCATTTACCGCTAAGATATCGGGCAACAGGTTTACTGCGCAGCATATCACCTTTATAAATAATGCCGGACGGGTAGGACAGGCTGTGGCATTATATGTGGATGCAGATAAGGCAGTATTCCGGAACTGTAAGTTTATAGGCGATCAGGATACCATATTCAGCGCCGGTGAAACTTCAAGGCAATTATTTGTTGACTGTTATATAGAAGGCACTACCGATTTTATATTCGGCCCCTCCACGGCTGTTTTTCAGAATTGTGTGATCAAAGAAAAATCAAATTCTTACATCACTGCTGCCAGTACCACGCCGGGTAAAAAATTTGGCTACGTGTTTTTAGACTGTACAATTCAGGCCGCCGATGAGGTAACCAAAGTATATCTGGGCCGCCCCTGGCGGGCACATGCTAAAACGGTTTTTATACGTTGTGAGCTGCCCAAACAAATTGTTGCGGCGGGGTGGGGTAAATTGGGCGAACCCCAAAAAAAAAA
>DAOLFI010000774.1:0-2446 GCA_035326385.1 Niabella sp. | reverse complement strand
CCAGGTTGTCTATGTTATGGATCACATACTCCATTTCCTGCTGCTGCCCGCACCACCAGGTGGCAATAGAGGGTATGATAAGCTCTTCGTTCAGCAAATATTTTGCGGCATTATGTAAAAAAGGCATCAACCCTGCATTTTCTATAATGCTGCTGCCAAGTGAGTTGGCAATGGATACATTTCCTTTTCGTACTACCTGTAACAGCCCGGGCACACCTAAAAGTGAATCACTTTTCAACTCCAGAGGATCGCAATACACATCGTCCATACGCCTTAAGATCACATCCACTTTTTCAAGCCCTTCTATGGTTTTCAGCCATACAAAATTGTCTTTTATCATTAAATCATTACCCTGCACCAATGGAATACCCATGTGTAGAGACAGGTAAGAATGTTCAAAATAGGTTTCATTTTCAGGACCGGCGGAAAGTATCACTATCCTGGGCTGTCCGCTCTGAGATGGCGCAACCTGGTACAAAGCCTGCTGCAATACATCAAAAAAAGGAGAGAGCCTGCGTACCGGTAACCTGGAGAAAAGCTCAGGCAACACATTATTCATCACGGATCTGTTCTCCAGGGCATAGCCATATCCAGATGGAGCCTGGGTACGATCACTTATCACCCACAACCTGCCATCATTGCCACGGGCCAGATCAGCAGCATACAACGTTAAGTATTGCGCTTCCGAAAGGTTCAGGTTTACGCAATTGCGCAAAAATCCGGGGTGCATATAAATAAGCTCCTGCGGAATGAGGCCCTTCTTTATAAGGTTTTGTGAGCCGTAAATGTCCTGCAGTATCAGGCTGAATAACTTTGCTCTTTGCACCAACCCTTTGCTGATGGGTTCCCATTCGTGGCTGGTAATGAGCTGAGGTATGGGATCCAGCTCCCAGGGTCTGGTTTTACCAGAAGGATCATTATATATATTATACGCAACACCGTTTTCCTTAAGCATGCGCAGGATATTAGATACCCTTTCCTCAATTACCGTAGGGCCCAGATCGTCTAAAGATGAGAACAGGGCCTCCCATTCGGGCGACAGGGCATCCACGCCTTTAGCAAGTATTTCGTTATACGAGTTAACAGGTGGTATATACTGCTGAAAAAAGTTATTCCAATTGCTTTGGCCGGCCATTCCTTGGGTCTTCTATTATTGATAAAAATACACAGATCACGCATTTTTAAGCAGCAGGTAGTCTTACCTGTTATGATCGTGAATTATGTGCCAATGTATGTAAAATATTGTCAAAACCGTAATCACAGACCATTTTTTTATAATACGATTAATATTTACCTGCAAAACTTCCGCTTTACAGTGAGTAAAATAACAAACGCATATAATTCAATCAGTTCTGATGTAGTGTGTAAGACAATTACAAATTATTAAATATAATATATAAATATTAATATATTAAAATATTGAAGTATCATATATTTATAATATATTTTTTACGATATTATATAAAAATATAAAAAATTTATGGCAATACGTGTAGCAATAAAACATAAAACAATTTATAAATATGATAGAACCATATCTCTTTCGCCACATGTTTTCCGGTTAAAACCGGCCCCTCATTCAAGAACGCCTGTTGAAGCTTACTCTTTTATTGTAAAACCCGAAAAACAGTTCATAAACTGGCAGCAGGATCCCTTTGGTAATTACCAGGCAAGAATAGTATTTCCCGAAAAAGCCACATCGCTCGAAATTGATGTGGAAGTGATTGCGCGCCTGCAGGCTATCAATCCTTTCGATTTTTTTGTAGAAGACTATGCAGAGCATTACCCTTTTAAATATACACCTATGCTTCAAAAGGAGCTGGCCCCTTATTTAGAAGAAACCGAACTTACACCAAAACTACTCAACTGGATCGACCGGAATGTGGATACAGAACAACCTACAGGTATCGTAAATTTTTTAGTGGCCATCAATCAGCAATTGCATAAAGACATTGCCTACACCGTAAGATTAGAGGCTGGTGTGCAAACACCTGAAGAAACACTCACCAAAGCGTTGGGCTCCTGTCGCGATTCGGCCTGGCTTTTAGTACATATACTGCGACATTTAGGACTGGCAGCCCGCTTTGTATCAGGATACCTGGTACAGCTTAAGTCCGATGAAAAATCACTGGATGGCCCTTCCGGCCCTGAAGAAGATTTTACGGACCTACATGCCTGGACCGAAGTGTACATTCCCGGCGCAGGTTGGGTGGGATTAGATCCTACATCCGGACTGTTTGCAGGCGAAGGACATATACCGCTTTCCTGCACACCACATTATGCAAGCGCAGCGCCAGTGGTAGGGGCAACAGAAGCCTGCCAGGTAACTTTTGAGTTTGAAAACAAAGTAACCCGCATACATGAAGACCCTCGTGTTACCAAACCGTTCTCTGAAGAGCAATGGGTTAAAATAAACGCTGTAGGCGAACACGTTGACGCAGACATA
>DAOLFI010000773.1:0-2450 GCA_035326385.1 Niabella sp. | reverse complement strand
GCTATATAAAAGACCGCCGTCTGCCGGATGCGGCCATTGACCTGGCAGACCGTTCTATGGCTGCCCTGCGGCTTGCTACAGACACCGGCGCTACTGTTTTGGCAGCTCAGAAAACAGCATTCAGTAGCCTGAAAGAAAGTGATGGTATAGATATTACCGAATACCAGTGGCATTACCAGCAGTTAAAGAGTGGCATGAGCCCGATTGTATGGAGCGCTGTACCTGTGTCGGACGATCCGTTGCAAATGAAGGAGACCGCAACAATAACAGCTTTTTTAGATGAGGTATATAAACTACTGGAACCTCTGGCAGAAGAAAAACGTACAGCATTGGATAAGCATGATGTAATGTCAATTGTTGCCGATAAAACCGGGATACCCCTGGGGAAGATACAGGCGCAGGAAAAAGAAAGATTGCTGAACATTGGGGATATTTTGTCGCAGCGTGTGGTAGGGCAGGATCATGCAGTGAAAGTGATCAGCGAATCTATTCTTGAATCGCGCTCAGGACTGGGCAAACCGGGTCAGCCTATTGGCTCATTCTTTTTTCTGGGACCTACGGGTACGGGTAAAACAGAATTAGCAAAGTCGTTAGCTGATTTTCTTTTCCAGGATGCAAGTAATATCATTCGTTTTGATATGAGCGAATTTAAGGAAGAGCATTCGGCTGCACTTTTATATGGCGCCCCTCCAGGCTATGTAGGTTATGAGGAAGGAGGATTGCTGGTAAATAAGATCAGGCAACAGCCTTATGCTGTTGTTTTGTTTGATGAGATCGAAAAAGCGCACCCGTCGGTGTTTGATCTTTTCCTCCAGATATTAGATGAAGGTAAGCTGCATGATAAGCTGGGTAAGGAGGGCGACTTCTCCAATTCCCTGATCATTTTTACTTCAAATATCGGCAGTAAATATGTGGTAGATGCTTTTAATAAAGGTGAAATCCCTAACCATTCACAACTGCTTCAGGTAATGGGTAATCATTTCCGGCCCGAGTTTTTAGGCCGCCTTACCGAAATTGTTCCTTTTGCGCCTATGACACAGCAAATGGTAGAACGTATTTTAGAGATCAACCTGAAAGACCTGTATGCAGCCTTAGAAAAACAGCAAATCTCACTTACAATAACACCCGCGGCCAAAAGCAAAATTGCAGTTTTAGGCTTTACGCCTGAATATGGTGCACGCCCGTTGCATGGTGCCATCCGCTCGCAAATACGCAGGCCGCTTTCCAAAAAAATAATAGCCGGGGAATTGGCGCCTGGCAGTTCGGTTACGCTTGATGTGGCAGGAGATGAACTAAGCTGGCAGGTTTATTGAAAACAGTTGACGATTGACAGACAAAAGGCTGAAGACTGATCTCTGCTTCGGACCTCGGACTTCCCGACTATCTTAAGAGAACAGTTGACGGAAGATAGGATATTATTGTACATCATAAACCGTATATCGTACATGAAAAGCTTCCTTGCTACAAATTGAACATTGAGAATTGCGTTTTGAAAAGCCATCCTGCGCAGCTCTGTAGCAGGTATAAGTGTGAGAGCTGACCTGTGATTTTAGTCTTTATAAGTTAAATTTACACCTATAATGCTGATGACAGTAAGCTAACCAAACAAACGGGTAATCTCCAATTTGGAAAATATAATTATAACAATGGCAAAGGAGTTAACGTTAAACGATGAAAAAGAAATCAGTAAAATCTATTTACTGCGCAGGCAAAAGGTGATGCTGGACAGGGATCTTGCAGAAATGTACGGAGTGGAAACAAGAACATTGAACCAGGCTGTAAAGCGCAATATAAAACGGTTCCCGGAAGATTTTATGTTCCAGATGACAGAAGAAGAGCTGGAAGAATGGAAATCACAAAATGTGATATCCAATAAAGAAAGGATGGGATTGCGCAAACTACCAAACGTATTTACGGAACAAGGGGTAGCTATGTTGTCGGGTGTATTAAACAGTGACACGGCTATCGAAGTAAATATCCGCATCATGCGTGTATTTACAAAACTCCGGGAGGCGTTGCTTGCCAATCAGGATATACTATTAAAGCTGGAACAACTGGATAAAAGGCTTATTAATATGGGGCATGATGTAAAGATGCACGATGGTGAGATCGAAACGATTTTTGAGCTGATCAAAGAGATTATGGAAGAAAAGATGCACCCCAGGCCCCGTAATCCTATTGGCTTTAAAACCGAATCTTTCGGAAAGTAAGGGCTGCAGCGGTTATAACTATCCTTCCCGGTCAATAATGGAAATTTCAAAAGGATACATAAAAGAAGCATGTCTGGCTAGCTGGTACCTCAGCTGCTTTTCAAGATAAACTATTTCTTCTTCGGCAAGGCTGCCCTTTGCCAGGTACAGCTGAATATGAATACATCTTGAAATACCTGCATTTTTCCCCGGCAACACCTTCATGTCTTTTTTCACTTCCACTTTTTTTAGCTCCGAACC
>DAOLFI010000772.1:0-2451 GCA_035326385.1 Niabella sp. | reverse complement strand
TTCTACCCTGTTGGCATCAAGGCTAAAAGGATTAAAAACTTCATATTCACCCTTTACAAAATAGCCGGTAGAATCGGTTTGCTTAAGAATTTCTTTTTTTAATAATGCTGAATCTGTGGTGAGGGCTTTTACAAAAGCTGAAAAACTTCCATGAAACGGGTCTACCCGGAAATATTCTTTTACGGTACGGGTAAAATTTTCCTGGGCAGATACTGCCGGGCTTAACAATAATAAGGCGACTATTGTTACAAACAATCTCAATACATCCGATTTTATATTAGCTGCTTTATTAAAAAGAGGCATTTACCTAACCAAAGGTTGCATGCTTCCTTAAAAATGCGGACCTTTTATTTCCCTATAAGGAGGTGTTTGCTGCTATTGCTTCCTGTATTTTTCTTTATAATATTCAATAGCCTCTGTAACAATCGGCAGGGCTGTTCCTTTATCCTGGAAAGTATCTATTACTACTTTTTTATCTTCAAGCACTTTGTACTGCTCAAAGAAATTGCGCATTTCCAGTAAAAAGTGCTGGGGCAGCTCATCTATATTATCATACTGCCTTACAGACGGGTCGTTAAGGGCCACCGCAATAATTTTATCATCACGTTCACCGCTGTCAATCATTTGCATATTGCCAATTACTTTGGCCTGTACCAGGCAAAGTGAACGGATGGTTTGTGAGCATAATACCAGGATATCAAGGGGGTCCATATCCTGCCCCAGGGTTTGCGGTATAAAACCATAATTAACGGGGTAATGGAAAGAAGAATAAATAACCCTATCCAGCTTCAGCAGACCGGTTTCCTTATCAATCTCGTATTTTGATCTGGAACCTTCGGGGATCTCAATAACCGCATTTACATATTCGGGGGCATTTGCACCATAGCTCACACCGTGCCAGGGATGTTGGATAGTAGTTGACATAAGGCTCAATTAGTTATTTATACAATTTAATAGTCTGCAAAAGTATGTGTTTAATTCGTACTTGTTATTCATGATCAAAGAGGTATTTGAAATCTACCAGCCATTTGCCGTCCTTCTTTACCACTTTAAGCGTATCGCGGTTATCCTTATGAAAAGAATTTGAGTACACTATAATGCTTGTAGAATCGTTTATAAGGTTGCGGTTGTGAATATTGATGCTGGCATCCCAAAGGCCCTGTTTTTCATCGGAAGAAAGCTGCATCCGGGATACCGCATCTAACCTTTCATCGTTTAAAGAATCGTGCAGCATATAATCAGCGGCCCTGTCATATCGGCCTTTCAGTGCAGCCTGCACAAAATTCCTTGCGGCATCCAGATCATTTTCGGCTTTATCGCTCTCAGGGCCTGCGTTACAAGCAATCAGAAATATTACCGCCAGGGCCTTTAATACAACTAATCTTTTCATCACTGTTATTTCAGATTTTCCAGTTTCTTCTGAATATTCTCCAGCATTTTCGGATCCATATTTTTTAAAATGCTGTCTGCCATTTCCATTCCTTTTTTCATATCGCTGCTATCAATGCTTCCGATATCTGTAAGATCGGAACTGCTGGTTTCCCCGGCAGCTTTTGCTCCCATGCGCATCAGTGTGTTCATGGTAAAATCTACTTTCCAGCCATTGCTTTGCTTTATCAGCTTAAACTCAGCGGCGGGTCTTTTATTGGTTTTACTTTTTACTGTTATTAAAGCAGAATCGCCCATGACCCTTGCAGGCTCTATCACCACATCTTCAAACTCTTTCATAGGGTCGTTATTCTGCAGCGCGCTGTCTTTCACCTTTTCAGCCATATCCAGCCCCTTTTTCATCATCTGCATGGTAGGCTTACTATCTGATGTCACATATTTAGAAGCACCGTCAATATCCTTTTTTGCCAGGTGTTCAAAGAACTCCTGTAAAACCACATTAGGATCATTTCCGGTAACATTGCTGCAGGCAGCCATTATGACCAGCACTATTAACAAGCATAATTTCCATCTCTTACTATTCCTCATAGTTTATTTATATAAACAAATGTAAGAATGTGTTTTAATATAAAAGCCTAAATTCAGAAGTATCCTGATAATACTTTATTATGCAGAATTTCTGCCGGCATTGATAATACCAAAAGAGCAACGCATTACCAGCTTACCATAAGTATCCTTCAGTCCGTCTATCTCCTCTCCGTTAGCTTCTGCCTCACGTATTTTAGACATAGCATACTGCTGAATTGTTAAAAGAGGTAACACAATTCTTTCACGCATAGAAATAGAAAGCTTATCTACGGGATAATTACCCATTAGTTCGCTATTGCCCGAAAGTTTTAAGGTGTACTCCAAGGTAAGCTTATAATCTTCATAAATCATATTCCACAGCTCACCATAGGTTTCATCTCTTGACACGTAGGCTGTAAGCGGGAAATAGGATTTAGACATTGCCATTTCGCAATTATCTATAAGGGTTTTGAAGAATAAGGAATCCTGGTACAG
>DAOLFI010000771.1:0-2451 GCA_035326385.1 Niabella sp. | reverse complement strand
CCTGGTTATTAATGGCCGCGGTTGCCAGGTGGCCTGCATCAGGGTTATTCACTAAGGTAAACTCATCATCCTGCTTGCCATCGCTTCCCAGCAATAGTTTTTTTTCTTTATTGATATTATCATGAAAGAGCTGGCGGTTAATGGGGATACTTACAGCATCGCCCTGTGCCTGTAAAGAGGTTGCAAATACAATAGAAAAAATCGTTGAAAATAAAGCCTTTCCTGTCATAATTATAAATTAGTCCTGCCCGCAAAGGTAACCTGATATATAACGTAAAAAAGTTAAAAGATGTTTTGCCTGCGAATAGGGTTGCATAAAAAAACAGCGTCCTGCGCCGTTTTTATTGGGTTTTTATGCAGTGGGGCTCAGCGCCTTGTTGTATTTACTCTGAATTTATACCTGTTATGAATAAAAACATACTCCTGTTACTTCTTTTTCTTCAGCCGCATGTCCAGGGTGCAGGGAAACTCACTGTTGATCTCTTCTACCGGGGCATCAAAAATGAACGGTTCACGATTATTTGCTACATAATGGCCGGATGTGGTAAGCTCAGGCTTTACAAACTGCTGCTCCTGGGTATGGCTGGTTTCGTAAAACCTGCTGATTCGCCTCGATTCTGCTTCAAGTGGGTTGACCGGGAAGGTATCATAGCTTCTTCCCCCCGGGTGTGATACATAGTAAGTGCATCCGCCTATGGACCGCCCGTTCCAGGTGTCAATAATATCAAAAGTGAGCGGTGTGTCCACACCAATAGTGGGATGTAACGCGCTTGGCGGCTGCCATGCACGGTAGCGGATACCGCAAATATATTCGCCTTTTACACCTGTTGTAGTAAGCGGCACACGCAAACCGTTACATAAAAGTATGTGCCGGTTGTCCAATAATCCGTTCAGCTTTACCTGCACCCTTTCCAGGGAAGAGTCTACAAACCTTGCTGTTCCTGTGTTAGACATCTCTTCGCCCAGCACATGCCAGGGCTCAATGCCCATGCGGAGCTCCATTGTAATATCTTTTACAGTTACTGTTCCATAATGCGGAAAACGGAATTCAAAAAAAGCATCCAACCAGCTCATTTCGAACCCATACCCTGCGTTGTTTAAAAACGCTATCACATCGCTCATATCCTGTCTTACAAAATGCGGCAGCAGGTATTTATCGTACAAACCGGTGCCCCAGCGTACCAATTTATGCTTGTACGGCTTTTTCCAGAATGCTGCTACTAGCGCTCTTATGAGTAAAGACTGTACCAGGCTCATGTGCTTATGCGGCGGCATATCAAATCCCCTGAACTCTAATATGCCCAATCTTCCCGAAGAAGAGTCAGGAGAATACATTTTATCAATACATAGCTCCGACCGGTGGGTGTTACCGGTAATATCGGTAAGCAGGTTGCGGAAAATGCGATCTGTTACCCAAAAGGGAATAAAGCCATCGTCAGGTACCTGGCTGAATGCGATTTCCATTTCAAACAGCCGGTCTTCCAGGCCCTCATCAATACGTGGTGCCTGGCTTGTAGGGCCTACAAATGCGCCGGAGAACAAATAAGACAGCGCGGGGTGATGCTGCCAGAAGGTGATAATGCTTCTCAGCAGGTCAGGTCTGCGTAACAGCGGACTGTCGGACGGCGTAGTACCTCCAATGGTAACATGATTGCCGCCACCGGTACCGGTATGCCTGCCATCCAGCATGAATTTTTCAGTACCTAACCTGGAGAGCCTGGCCTGCTCATAAAGAACATTGGTATTATGGCACAGCTCTGCCCAGCTTTTCGCAGGCTGAATATTTACTTCTATCACTCCCGGGTCGGGCGACACTACCAGCTTTTCTAAACGATTATCACGAGGCGGCTCATAACCTTCTATCCGCACGGGTATCTGAAGTTTTGCCGCTGTGGCCTCAATACATGCCAGCACATCTAAATAATGCTCCAGGTATTCCATGGGCGGTAAAAACACATAAAGGATACCCTCGCGCACCTCTGTGCTGATGGCTGTTTTTATAGTGTCTGCTTCAAAGGTCACCGCAGGTCCGGCTTCATTTTCAATTTTCTCATCTTTCCCGGGCTTTTCTTCAGAAGCCTGATCTGCTGCTATTTGTGGCGGATCATCATGCACAGTGATTGTACCGTATCTTTTATTGATGGTATCATGAAAAGGCACTAAAGGTGGCAGTTCTTCAAACAGGCTGCGCGCTACCAGGTGCTTCATTTTAGATTCTTTTGCAACTGGTAAAGAATCTAACGGCAGCCGTAAACCGATAGGTGAATTGCCCGGTACCAGGAATAATGCTGACTGATTGAGCTGCCATTTACAACTGCGCCAGGCATTGTTCCAATGGTTCCATTCTACGGGCAATACATATCCCGCCGCTTCTCCCAGGCCTTTATTTAATAATTGGGCAAGCGTTTTTCTTTCAAGCGAATCTTCCAGGTTGTACTTAAGCGGATCTAT
>DAOLFI010000770.1:0-2453 GCA_035326385.1 Niabella sp. | reverse complement strand
TTCCTATCCCGGGCGCGCAAATTGACCTCAATCCATTGTTAACGCAAAATCCAGGTTGGAATTAAACCTCCTGCCGCTAAAAAAGTTCAAATAACGTCATACATATATTTTAATGATCCATTTTTTTATTATTGATGTTTATATCCTTTTTTCTCTTCTTTTTAGCGGAAGCGGAGACCTGCTAAAAGAATCCTTCAGCTATCCGGATGGCCCGCTCCCGGGCCATTTCTGGAGCGAAGGCTGCGCCGGCGTGATAAAGAATGGTAAGCTCTTTATTGATGCTGATACAACCGGACCCCGCGCTTCATCGGTTTGGTTGAACAAGGAACTGGAAGGAGATCTGGGCATTGAGTTTGATGTGAACCTGGTGTCTTCATCGGATGATGCTAATAATATCAATGTTTTTTTCATGTATAAAGACCCCTCCGGTAAACCTTTGAAACAAACGGCGGCACAGCGCGAGGATGGGCTGTACAGCCGTTACCATCAGCTACAGGGTTACATATTTACCAACGTGACCAACGGCGATACAACAGATATCCGTTATCGGTTCCGGAAAAACCCGGGTTTTAAGCTGGTGAGCCAAGCACAGAGCGCCAGAAAAAACAGGAAACAAAAAATTCATATAAAAATACTAAAGAAGGGCAACCATTTTGAATACTGGGAAGATGAACAAAAGCTGTTTGATCTGACCAGTGATGATGTTGCTCATCAGTATAACAGTGGGTTATTCGGGTTTCGCACCTGGCATACCGCCATAGAAATAGATAATCTTCTAATTAAAAAATTATGAGAACAGTAATCGCACTGCAGTTATTATTATGGACGCTGTTTGTACCGGGAGCAGCTCATTCGCAGCCACCGGCTGCAAAGAAACCCGCAGAACAGCAGGTAGGCCGTGACGATGCATCTACTATATTTGCTTATTATAATACCACGCCCGAGAGCCCTGATGGTAAAACGATTGCCTATGTGAGATGCAAAGCCGAGCCTGTCCCCGGTAAACCCAAAGTTCCTGCCGAGCTTTGGGTTTGCGATCGTGATCTTCAGCAGCATCGTAAAGTGGCCGATATAGCCGGTATTAATGTTCATGACGGTGCTGAAGCCCAGTGGGTAGATAACGACAGGATCGCCTTATTTGATGACAGGAAAATAAGAATAATCCATATCCGTTCCGGGAAAGACCTGCTGCAAAAAGAACTGCTGGCAGCAGAAATTGGCCATGACACCCACAACGGTAAAGTCCTTTATTCTATTTGCGAAGGCAAAGTGCCGGGAGAACCAGCCATTTATGAGCTGGACTGTAATACACAGCAGGTACGAACCGTTTTAAAAGTAAAAGACCTGGCCACCCTGCCTGTACCTTCGTTTATGAACAAGGATTCATTGTATCCATTAATGCAGTGGCAGCTTTCACATTTACAGTATTCGCCCGATGGGAAAAAGATATGTTTCCGCATTGAGATGGGGCCAGGTAGCAACAATATTTTATTGGGTATCTGCGATGTGGATGGCTCCAATTTAAAAGCCTGGATGAAACCGCTTCATTTTGTTTGGTACGACAATGAAACTATAGCAGGGCATTACAGTAACGCACCAGACGGTAAAAGACCGGAACCGAAAGAAAGCAGGTATACGCTTAACCTGTGGGACCTTAACGGAAATATGGTTAAAAAAATGATGACGCCTCTGGGAAACCACCTGGCCATATCTCCTGATAAAACCCGTTTTGTATCGGAAACTTTTTACCAAAGGAGCCCGGTAGTAGTTACACTTTATGGCCTGGAGAAAGGGCCCTTAGAGATATGCCGCTTTGATCCTTTTGATATTACCTGGGAGAAAAAATTTCATGTGAATCCCTCTTTTTCGCGGGATGGTAAACGGGTTTATTATTCAAGGCCTCTTAATGAAAAATATAATGGTACTTTTTTTATAGAAATAGATTAAGATGTTTAACAGCCATAAACAAAAAGTATATAAAAGTAAAAGCCCGTGCTTAGCCTTCTTTGCTATTTTAGTGTTTTGGGGTTTCTTTTTGTCGGCAGATGCGCAACGTGTGCACCGGATAGGATCGGAAGGGGCTTCTACAATATTCTCTTTCTACAACACATCACCCGAAAGCCCCGATGGCAAAACCATTGCTTATATAAGATGTATAGAAGAACCTTCAGGCGATGGAGATGAGATACTGGCGCCTGCGGAGTTATGGGTATGCGACCGTAACCTGCAAAAGCATAGAAAGGTAACCGGTATAAAAGGTACTGCTGCTCACAATGGTGTAGAGGCTCAGTGGGTAGATAACGATCGTATAGCCATTTTTGACAGCTTTAGGGTACGCCTCATTGATGTTCATATAGGTAAGGACTTATTAAAAAGCGAAATAAAAGCAAATGGGCTGGGACATCATCCTTTTCAAAATAAAATACTATACAATATTTATAAAAATGATGGCC
>DAOLFI010000769.1:0-2457 GCA_035326385.1 Niabella sp. | reverse complement strand
AAGCGACGCCGAGCTGAAAACAGCTGCAGAAGCAGCCATACAAGCCAATCCCGATCTCAACGGCGTTATAGTTGAAGTGAAAGATGGCGTAGCAACTATCTCCGGTGAAGTGAAAGATCCTGCAGCACAAGCCGCCGCAGAAACTGCTGTAAAAGAAGTAAAAGGTATCAAAAGTGTTTCTAATGAAACCGCGGTTGCACCTCCTCCTCCCCCGGTTGAGATCACTCCTGATGATCCGCTTACATCTGCTGTAAAAGATGCGATCAAAGATCATCCTGGTGTTTCAGCTACAGTTACAGATGGCGTGGTTACCTTAACAGGTGAGATAGCTAAAGCTGATCTGAAAACATTAATGCAAAAGGTACAGGCCACCAAACCTAAAAAAGTGGAAAGCGGTAGCCTTACAGTAAAATAACCAATACAATAAAAGTTTAAAAACATACATTATGGCACTTCAGGAAAAATATCAGGCCCTGGTTGATGCAGCAAATGCTGTAGGTGTAGCAAACCTGGCTGTAAGAGAACAGGATGGCGTTCTATATATTGATGGCGATGCACCCAACGGTGCCGTTAAAGACCAGCTATGGGATGTATACAGCCAAATTGACCCCAACTATGCAAGCGGTGATCTGATCTTAAACGTAAATGCTACAGCTGAGGCTGGAAGTCAGGTTCGCGTTGTTACACAGGAATCCAACCTGAATATAAGAAAAGGCCCGGGCACCGACCAGCCCATTGTAGGCAAAGCCGCTAAAGATGAAATTATAACACTGATCAACAGGTCAAGCGACCTTTGGTGGTCAGTTCGTACTAAAGACGGGGAAGAAGGTTATGCCTATGCCCAGTATTTAGAGCCGGTTTCTTAATATCGCAAGCTTTACATATTCAATTAATATGAGCCTGTTTCCTGCATTTGCTTTGTGCAATTACAGGAAACAGGCTTATTTTTTAAATCATTATTTAAAAGCATTTTATCCATAAATCATATTTATCAAATTTTATCAGATGAAAATCAATAAGATATCGATTTTATTAAACAAACCTGGTATTTTTTTAGAAATTTTAAAGAATATATTAACGTTGTTTTTATATATGATTGGTGCAATCCGGCGTTTTTAATAAACAGGCGCTGCGTTTTTAAAAATAAGCAGGCGCTATTATTAACTATAAACCCTTATAAGATGAAAAAAATTGCAACAAAATTCGTACTGGTAGCAGCTTCTGCTTTTATTTTCGGAACAACAATGGCACAGACAGACACTACAAAGACACCTGTACCTGTGCCTGACACAACAGAAACACCTGTGCCTGATACAACAGAAACTCCGGCACCGGACACTACAACTGTTCCGGATCCAACAGAAATATCAATCATACATGCAGATAAGAATACTTCTCTTGCTATGCAATTAAGCAAATATAATAGCGGTTTTTATGCAATAACAAACCGGGAATTATTGAGCGCTAAACAGCACGATATTAAAACAGAAGAAGAAAACGAAGCTTAATCAGTGCTACCTACTGTTTCGGCTGGTTGCAATAGCCATTCCATTTGGGATGGCTATTGTTTTGCAGTCTAATGCCATACAATTTGTAAGTTTGGGCATACAAATCATACTATGTCCACAAAAATAAAATGCCCGTCCTGCGGAAACGAGTTTGAACCTAATGAGGCTATACGTGAAGAAGTAGAAAAAGAGCTTCGCGCTAAAGTAAGCGATTGGCAAAAGAAAAAAAGTGAAGAGCACCAGGCCGAACTTCAAAAAAAAGAGCTGGAGTGGCAGCAGAAACTGCAGCAGGAGAAATCTTCTTTACAAAAACAGTTAGAAGAGCAGCTAAGGAAAACCATAGCAGGAGATTTTGAAAGCAAGCTGCTGGTATTACAAAAAGCCAATGAAGAGAATGAGGAAAAATTAAAACTATCGAGGCAGCGCGAAACAGCCTATTTAAAACGTGAACAGGAACTTAAAAATAAGGAAGAGGAGTTGGATCTTACTCTTCAGAAAAAATTAGCAGAGGAAAGAGAAAAACTGGCCGATAACCTGCGAAAAATAGAAGTAGAAAAACTGGCACAAAAAGAAACAGAATACCAGCTGAAGCTTCGCGAGCTGGAAAAGCAGTTGGAAGATCAGAAAAAGCTGGCCAGCGAAATGAAGCGCAAAGCCGAGCAGGGCTCAATGCAGCTACAGGGAGAAAGCCAGGAGCTGGCGCTGGAAGAATTGCTGGCAACCGCTTTTCCTTTTGACAGGATTGAAGAGGTTGGTAAAGGTATTCGCGGCGCTGACTGTGTGCAGGTGGTAAGAAACAACCTGGGGGCTGAATGCGGCCGTATCATCTGGGAAAGCAAGCGTGCCGAAAATTTTGGCGGAGAATGGATAGAAAAGTTAAAAGCAGATATGCGCTCCCAGGGGGCTGATATAGCCATCCTGGTTACCCGCCGTTACCCTAAGGATATGG
>DAOLFI010000768.1:0-2457 GCA_035326385.1 Niabella sp. | reverse complement strand
CTCCAAAAGCAGAAGTGTCATATTTTACACCATCAACAATAACCCCTGTTTTAATATTGCCGGGCTGGCCATAACGTATTAGTTTCATATTTTATCCGTTTGTCATGGTGAGCTTGACGAACCATGATATTGTAATGAAAAAGCCCTTCGTCAGGCTCAGGGCGACATTTGTATTAATTATTCAATTTAATAAATCCGCCATCAATCGGGTAATCGCAGCCGGTGATGAAAGAAGCTTCATTGCTGCACAGATAAAGGATGAGGGCTGCTATCTCATCAGGACTGGCCATACGGCCAATAGGCTGGGTTTGCGATAGCTTCTCAAACATTTCAGCTTCCCTGCCGGGATAGTTCTTAGCTAAAAAACCATCTACAAAGGGCGTATGCACGCGAGCAGGAGAAATACAGTTACAGCGGATATGATCTTTGATATAATCTTTTGCCGTTGAAAGCGTCATTGCCAGCACCGCCCCTTTGCTCATGCTATAAGCAAACCTGTCGGGGATGCCCACACTGGAGGCAATAGATGCCAGGTTAACAATCACACCACCTCCATTCTGTTTCATTAAAGGAATAGCCGCATAAAGGCTGTTATAAACACCTTTAACATTTACATTAAAGACCTTATCAAAATCTTCGGCAGATGTAGTTTCTACTTTACCAATATGGGAAACACCTGCGCTGTTTACCAGTATATCAATATTACCTGCGGCAGTGTATGCTGTAATTACTTCCTGCTGGTCTGCTACATTTACAGACATCGCTGTAGCATTTCCGCCGGCCGCCTTAATAGCTGTCACCGTTTCTTCCGCAGCTTGTTTGTTCAGATCTGCTACAAACACATGGGCGCCGGCTTTACCAAACAAAAGACAAACAGCCTTACCTATGCCGCTGCCACCGCCGGTTACAATCGCTTTTTTATTATTTAATTTGAACATTTACATTTTTTATATGGAATGGGAAGATACTAAAATGATTTTTGTAACCCTAAAATCCAACCCACAAAAAAGCTGTTGCAATATACAACAGCTTAAACAGTTACATTAGGATTTAGCTAAACAGATCTTTTATTTTATCAAAGAATCCTTTTTCGCTTTTTTCCGGCTGGGGTTTCAGGTTGGGAGAAGCAGAGAGCTTTTCCAATGCACTTTTTTCGTCGTCATTTAAATTCTGGGGTGTCCACACACTAACATGTATCAGCTGATCCCCTTTTTCGTAATTAGAGTGTACATTAGGGAAGCCCTTTCCTTTCAGCCTGAATATTTTTCCGCTCTGAGTACCCGCAGGGATCTTTATTTTTGCCCTTCCGTCAATGGTGGGAACTTCAGTATTTGTTCCAAATACAGCATCGGTAAAAGAAATATGAAGATCATAAACAACATTTAAGCCTTCCCGCTGCAGGTCAGCATGGGTTTCTTCTTCAATCAGCACTATCAGATCACCCGGGGCGCCACCGCGTTCACCGGCATTTCCTTTACCGCCTATGCTTAGCTGCATGCCGGCCTGTACACCTGGCGGCACATCAATAGAGATGGTTTCTTCGCCATAAACCCTGCCACTGCCTTTACAGGCAGAACACTTGGCGGTAATAGTGGTTCCCTCACCATTACAATCCGGGCAGGTAGTTACCGTTTGCATTTGTCCCAGGAAGGTATGCTGCACTCTTCTTACCTGGCCACTACCCTGACAGGTGGTACAGGTTTGTACGCTACCTCTGTCTTTAGCGCCATTTCCGCCACAGGTATTACAGGTTGTATATTTCTTTACCTTAATATTTTTGGTAACTCCTTTGGCTATTTCTTCATAATTCAACTTAAGCTTTACCCGAAGGTTGCTGCCCCGTACACCACGCGCCCTTTGGGCGCCACCTCTTGCCCTTCCGCCGCCAAAAAAACTGCCAAAAATATCATCACCGAAAACATCTCCAAACTGACTGAAGATATCTTCCATATTCATGCCGCCACCAAAACCACCGCGTCCGGCACCGCTCAGGCCAGCATGGCCAAACCGATCATACTGGCTGCGTTTATCGGTGTCGCTCAGCACTTCGTATGCTTCTGCGGCCTCTTTAAACTTCTCTTCAGCAGCCTTATCGCCAGGGTTCCTGTCCGGATGATACTGCATAGCCACCTTACGATATGCTTTCTTGATCTCTTCGGCAGTTGCGGTTTTGGATACGCCCAGTACTTCGTAAAAATCTCTCTTTGACATATTTTTATTTTCCTACCACCACTTTTGCATGGCGTATGATTTTATCGTTCAGATAATAACCTTTTACAATCTCATCCATAACTTTTCCCTGTAAATCTTCTGATGGCGCAGGCGCTTCGGTAACCGCCTCGTGAAGATCGGGATCAAAATCATTACCAAAAGCTTCCATGGATTTTAATCCTTTTGACTGCAATGTATTTCTGAGCTTGTTAAAAATAAGCGCTACACCCTCTTTCAGCTTTTCAT
>DAOLFI010000767.1:0-2474 GCA_035326385.1 Niabella sp. | reverse complement strand
GCCCGTTAAGTCTCCCCGGGAAGTAGGGGGCAGGGTAATACCAGCAGGAGTTTCCGGCAACCGGTCATCCAGCCCATATCCCCTGTAGCTAAAAGCCCTGTAATTATTATAGAGGTATTCAACAAACCCGGACACTTCAAAATCATGCATCTCTATCCTTTTTTTATAAGTAAGGCCGGAAGTGGAAACAATATTAAAATATCTTCTGAATCCTTCCTGCAGATATCCTTTTCCGCCGTTTTGCCTGCTTCCAATATAAGAAAGCGGGTTAATGAATATCTGGTCCACAGAATTCCGGAAGTCAATACCCGCACGGGTGCTCACTTTTAATCCTTTCGCTATTTCATAAGCCATGTCTATCCCCAGGATGGTTTTAAACTGTTGTGTTTTGTCGGATGTACCATACAGCACATCTATACCCCGGCTTCCCTCGCGGGTATCATAAAATCCCATACCGGCATCAGTAGCGTAAAATACACCGTCAGGAGTGTAGGGGTATTCGTAAGGCAACGCATAGTAAACAGATGCCATAGGTGAGCCTACGCCCGTACCGCCTGGATTATAAGTAAACCGGGAAGCAGAATAGCCAAGGTTAATATTGATCCCCGCGGTGAATTTGCCGTAATTAAGATTGGTATTATTGCGGAGCGAAACCCTGTCCAACCCTGTTTCCTTTACAATACCCTGCTCCTGCCACAGGCTTAATCCCGTGTACGATTGTATATTTTCGTTGCCTCCGCTAAGGCTTACCTGCTGTTCCATAAATTTACCGTTCTGGAAGAAAAGATCCCGCCAGTCGGTATTGATGCGCCCAATGCTGTCCAGTATGCGATCTGCATTTTGCTGCCACTGTGCCGGTTGAGTAGCATAGTTAGGATTCTTGGGGGAAAATTTCCAGCCAGGACCAATATCCCGTCCTGTTTCCAATCCTACTTCTTCTTCAAACCTAAGGCGTTCTCGGGTATCTGTCATTTCAAAAGTGGGCTGTGTGAGGGTGGAGATACCGTATTGCGAGCTGTAGCCCACGCTTAGCCTTCCTTTTTTTCCTTTTTTGGTAGTGATTACGATCACACCGTTCGATCCTCTTGAACCGTACAGTGCTTTGGCCGATGCATCTTTCAGCACGGTAGCCGATTCAATGTCTTCGGGATTGATGGTTTGGAAATAACCGCTTTCGATAGGGATGCCATCCATAATATATAATGGCGACCTGGAGCCGTTGATGGAACCGATGCCTCTGATGACTACAGATGCCGCCTCACCTGGCTGGCCGGAGCTTGAAATAACATTCAGGCCGGGCACACGTCCCTGGAGTATCTGCTCAAAGCTGCTCATGGGCACTTTATTAATATCGGCAGCATTTACCTGGGTTGCAGCGCTCGGGCTTTTACTTTTCGAATATTCGGTATAGCCGGTGATTACAACTTGCTCCAGGTCATTGATATTTAGCTGAAGCGTAATAGTAATGTGGTTGCCCTGTCCTATTTTAACCGTTTGGGACTGGTAAGAAACATGAGAGATCACTAACTCATCTCCCTCATTTGCTTCAATGGTAAAGGTACCATCACTTGCCGTTGTAATGCCGGACTTACGGCTGTTAATGCTTATTGCAGCGCCGGCTACAGGGTTACCTTCTTCATCAATAACTTTTCCTGTAACCGTTTTGAAAGAGCCTGCATTCATTTTTGAGCGGGACGTGCTTTGGGGCAGCCCAGGTTCAGCCTTCGCCTGGAATACAAGGAACAGGAAGAAAAAAATAATGGTTCCGGTTCCTAACATGCCTTTTGAAAAAGACTGCTTTTGCCTGTCCTTTTTCTCATAACCAATTAATGTCATATTCAATAATATTAGTTTTAACGGGCGGAAAATAGTGTTTTATAAGGTTATAATGAAAATTTTTTTATCTGTGTTGGTTATTTTTGTCATTAACGCATCTTTACCTGAAAAAGAAATATATTTTAATATACAGAAATATGAGGCCGGCTCTGATCCTTAAAAAGTGCAGTGGTAATAGATGACCTGCATGTTATATATTGGATATAACAAAGAGGGGAACAGGATGAATGGGTGATATAAAAGGTAACTAATAATGAAAACGGTATCACTACATACAAGCGGTATATTCAGCAAATAGGTTAATACTAATTAATATGCAGGTATTGAAAATGAAGCAATCGCTATATTTCGATCGTTTCCCCCACTCCTGGAAGCCATAGTGTTTTTCCGGCTCCAGTAAAGTCAGACATCGCTTTTTCCGTATCAATTTTTATAATATCAAAGGTATTGTAATGTACGCCAACGATATTATTACATTTAATAAAATCCGATGCAACAATAGCATCAGCCACATCCATTGTATAATTGCCGCCAATGGGCAATACGGCAAAGTTTAATTCAGCAAACCCGGGAATAAGCTGCATATCCATTGTAAGTGCCGTGTCTCCTGAAAAATAGAAGTTAACCTCTTCTGAAGT